>CAYLPM010000082.1:0-3042 GCA_964385525.1 uncultured Gemmatimonadaceae bacterium | reverse complement strand
GCAGCCCCTGCGCGACGCCGCTCAGCGTCGTCGCCAGCGCGCCATCGAGTTGCGCGGCGGATTCCCCGCTCCCGCCCTCACCACGCCGCTTCCGCGAGAGCAGCGCGATCTGCAGCAGCGAGAGCACATCGACGTACGGGTTGCGGAGCGCGATCGCCGCCTGGAGCACCGGGTTCTCATCGAGCAGGTGATCGGTCTCGCGGATCACGAGCAGCGCGCGCACGGTCTGCTCGAACTCCCGTTCGAGGCGCGCCAGCAGGTCGAGATCGCCCCCGAGCCGCTCCACGTACGTGCGCGCGACGATCAGGTCCGCCTTCGCGCACACCATCTCGATCTTTCCGAGCAGATCGTCGAAGAACGGCCACGCGCGCGCCATGCGGCGGAGCTTCGCGAGCCCTTCCGGCTCGGCCGTCATCTCGGCCAACGCGGTACCTGCGCCGAGCCATCCCGTCAGCATCAGGCGGATCTGCGTCCACCCGAATCCCCACGGGATCGCGCGAATCCCCTCGATCCCCGCCTTCGCGCCGGGGCGATACGCCGGCCGCGATCCGAACCGCGCGTTCGCCAGCTCGGCCGCCGGCGTCGCCGCGCGGAACAGCTCGAACAGCTTCTCGTCATCGTGCACGACCTCGCGATAGACCGCGAGTGATCGCGCCGAGAGGCGAGCCATGGCCTCGCGGAACAGGGCGATCTCGTCGTCGGCGACCGCATCGCGCCAGTCGCTGAACCCGTGGAGCAGCGTGCCGGAGAGCGACACCTCGAGCGTACGCTCGGCGATCGGGAGCAATCCGAACTGCTGCGAGACGATCTCCCCCTGCTCGGTGATCTTGATGCGACCGTTCACCGACGCGGGCGGCAGCGCGGCGAGCGCACGGTACACGGGCGACCCGCCGCCGCGTCCCACGCTCCCGCCGCGTCCATGGAAGAGCAGCAGTTCGATCCCCGCCTCGTCGAAGAGTCGCGACAGCTCTTCCTGGGCCAGGTACAGGCCCCACGACGACGCGAGGATTCCGGCGTCCTTCCCCGAGTCGGAGTATCCGATCATCACTTCCTGCCGATGGCCGCGCGCGGCGAGCTGCCGCCGGTAGGCATCGTCCTCCAGCAGCGATCGCATCACGTCCGGAGCGCGCTTCAGATCGTCGAGCGTCTCGAAGAGCGGCACGACGTCGAGGCGCGACACCGGTGGATCGGCCGCGAGATCGACGAGCCCGGCCTCGCGCCCCAGCAGCAGAACGCGGAGCAGATCCTCGGCTGACGTCGTCATCGAAACGATGTAGGTCGAGACGGCGTTCGCGCCCGCCTCCCGCTGGATCGTTGCGATCGCGCGGAACGTCTCCACGACCTCGCTGGATTCGTCCTCGAGTGGGACGTGCGCGCCGACGAGCGGACGGCGCGTCGTGAGCTCGCGCCGCAAGGCGGAACCGTCAAGTCCCGCGTGGTCGATCCGCGCCGCGATGTCGTCGAGCGCCGAGGCGAGGACCTGCGCGTGCTCGCGGACGTCCATGAGAAAGCCGTGGAAGCCGTGCGCACGCACGGTGATGAGGAGCGGATCGAACGCGGTCCGGCAGGCCTCGATCGCGCCGGCCGCGAGCAGGTTCTCGCGGACGAGGAGCAGATCCGCCTCGAAGGCCGCGGCATCCTCGTACGCGGCCGGCTCGTGCACGGGACGCCCCGCATCGCGTGCGGCGACGAGTCGACGCGTGGCTTCGATGCGCGCAGCCATGAAGCTCAGCTTGAGCCGCAGCGGCTCGTCGGAGTTTCGCGTGCGGTTCGCCTCCCACACGTGAGGACTGAGCTCCCGGTCGATCGCCAGCGATGCGCGCAGCGCGTCGTTCAGCGGCGCGAGCTGCGCCGAGAGCGAGACGCGCTCGGCAAGATCCTCGAGCATCGCGTGGTAACGGCCAAGGATGATGTAGCTCGCGCGCCGCGACGCGGCGATCGTCGCCTCGGGCGTGACGTATGGATTCCCGTCCCGGTCGCCGCCGACCCACGTCCCGAGCCGGAGCGGCGTTGCGAGCCGTAGCGATTCCGGGCCAGCGGCGAACTCGGCCTCGAATGCGCGCACCAGCGCGTCCTGCGCCCGCGCGGTGGCGTCGATCAGGCGCGTCTCGAGATACCAGAGGCTCGTGCTCACCTCGTCCATCACCGACGGACGATCGCGGCGCACTTCCGCCGTGAGCCAGAGGAGCTCCACCTCGGCCTCGAGCGCAGCGTCGATCACGGCGCGATCGGCGGCGGGGGTCTCATCGCGCCACAACAGGAGATCGGCGACGCGCGCCTGGAGGGCGAGGAGCGTGCGCCGCGTCGATTCGGTCGGGTGCGCGGTGAGCACCGGCCGGACGTGCAGCCGCTCGATCGCGGCAGCGACGTCGTCCGCCGTCGCGCCGAGTTTCCGGAGCTGCTGCATCGTCCAGCGCGCGGAGGCGGACTGCGGCTCGGCGCCGCCCTGGCGCCGGTAAGCCTCTCTCCGCCGTACGCGGTGCACCTGTTCCGCCGTGTTGATGAGCAGAAAGAACAGAGTGAAGGCGCGTGCGGTGATCGCGCTCAGCTCGAGCGGGAGAGCGGCTACCTGCTCCAGGAGCTCGTCGAAGCTCCGAGCCTCGGGATCGTCGCGACGACGATCGCGGCAGCGCTGGCGCAGCTCTTCGATGGCGTCGAACGCGTCCGCTCCCTCGAGCCGGTGGATCACGCGGCCGAGGGTCGCGGCGAGCCAGCGGACGTCCTCGTGGAGCGGGACGTCCTCGGGACGCGTCACCGGATCGAGCGGGATCGAGTGCGACTGGATGGTCATATCGAGATCACCGAACCTCGTCCGGCGCAACCGGACGAACCGGGCGCCCGAGCACCGGTTACCCTGCGAAGCGGAGCGCCGTCCATCCTTCGAGGCCTCATTCGGAGCTCCCCGTGCGCCGCATCGCGCTCTCCCTCCTGCTCGTCGCCGCTCCCGCCACCGTGGAGGCGCAGTTCCGCGACGAGACAGCCGGTGTCGAGATCACGCCCCCCGAGTACATGCTGCGGCAGGGCGAGGATCTGCTCGCTCCC
>CAYLPM010000081.1:0-2359 GCA_964385525.1 uncultured Gemmatimonadaceae bacterium | reverse complement strand
GTGCCATCGTTGTTCAGGTCGCCGAACTGCGCGCCCCACGCCCACCCCGCGTCGGCGACGACCGCGTCGGCGACGTTGGTGAACCGACCCCGCTCGGCGAGCTGGTTCATCCGCAGATTGTTGTTCTGGAACAGATAGCCGCGCGCCGAGATGTTGGTCACGAAGACGTCGAGCCGGCCGCGGTTGAACATGTCCCCCACCGTCGCCGACATGCCGCTCTTCGACTCGCTCTCGAGTCCGGCCGTCGTCAACACGAACCCACGCCCGCCGTCGTTCAGGTAGAGCTCCTCGGGCCCGTAGTCGTTCGCGAGATAGATGTCCGGCCACCCATCCTCGTTGAAGTCCGCCGATGCGGCGGCGAGGGTCCACCTAGTGCTGCCGACGCCCAACCGGTCGGTGACATCCTCGAATCGGCCGTCGCCGAGGTTGCGGAACATCAGGTTCCGGCCGCCATTCGATGAGAACTCGAAGCTGTCGTGCATGATCCGCGTCGACGTCAGGTTCCAGAGGTCGACGTCCTCGCGAAAGTAGGCGGTGACGTACAGATCGAGCAGCCCATCGCGATCGTAATCCAGCCAGATGGCCCCGTTGCTGTTCACCCAGCGTCGCAGCCCGGCGGCGGTCGTGACATCCTCGAAGGCCTTCCCGTCGACACTCCGGAGCAGCGCCAGGTACCCGTAGCGGTAGACCAGGACATCCTCGTGACCATCGTTGTCGATGTCACCCCAGACGGCGCCCATCGACACACCCTCGCCGGAGCGGTTGAGGTCCGCGAGTCCCACGCGCGCCGCCACTTCCTCGAACGTGCCATCGCCGCGGTTGCGGTAGAGGGCGTTCGGTTCGCCGAAGCGGCTGTTGGTGAAGTAGAGATCGGGCCAGCCATCGTCGTCGAAATCGGCGACCGACACCGACGAGCCGAGGGCCGCCACGTGCGGCTCGACGTTGGCGATCTTCGGATCGAGGATCGGGCGCCGATGCACGAACTGGATTCCGGCCGCCGCCGTCACGTCGCGCAACTCGAATCCGGGCCGCGCGGCATCGGCGCGCGCGGCGTCGGGGGCGCGATCGACCGCGGCCGCCAGACCAATGCCGGCGAAGAACGGAATGGCAATGATGGCGCGCCGGATGACGGGCGAAGCACGCATGGCGGAGAGCTTCACGGATTCCTCATGGCGGATCACCGTCGGTCGATGACGCGGGTGTTGAACTCGCGTCGATACCGCTGGCGCGCCGAATCCGCGGGATACGACTCGCCCGCCGCGTACGGGTACGCGCTGATCCCATGGAATGGAAGCGGCTCGACGGTGTTTCCGAACGCCGTATTCAGGTCGGCGTCCTTGATCCACCCGACAGTGTAGAGCAGGAAGGTCCGTGTCCAGCCGGGGGGTGGTGTCGCCACCGATGCCGCGTCGAACTCCACCGTCATCTCGTCGCCCGGGGCCATCACGACGTACATGTCGTCGGGCGCCTCGAGCAGCGGGAGCACGTCGCCGTGGCGGGTGAACGCGCCTTCGATCGGCCGCCATGGATGCTCGCGGCTCACGTCTTCGTAGTCGAACCAGTGCGGACCGTACCGGCCGCCCCGGCGAGAGAGGCGCGAATACCCGCGGAAGTGCAGGTCGGCCGCCACGCGCTCGACGCCGGTGACGCGAGCGGAGTCCGCCGATACTTCCGTCGCGACGAAGGCGTGATCCCAGTAGATCTGCATGTTCGTGCGGAGTCGAACATGCCGATCGTCGGTCGGGAAAATTCCCGCAAGGTCGATGACGACGGTCTTGTCCTTCCCCGACGGAAAGCCGAGGTTCGGGATGGCCGCCGTCCAGCGCCCGCGCGCGTCACGCACCTCGAGCGACGGCATCATCACCGAGAGGTCTGCCCGCTGCGACAGCGCGACGTTGATGCTGGCGTCGGTCGGGTAGATCCAGCCGCGCAGGAACAGGAAGGTGCCGGGCCCGCCGGCATCCTCGCCGAGATCGAGCACCAGCTCGTGCGGCTCGACCAGACCCTGATACTCCAGCGGCGTGAGATCGGACACGTAGACGTCATCGCGCTCGCGCAACGCGCCGAGCACATCGTTGCCGCGCTCGTCGATCGCCGAGCGTGGCGCGCGCGGACGCACTACGGGGAACAATCGCAGGGTGGTCGGAGCGGGCGGGACGAATCGCTCGTCGACGAACACCTGCACCGACTCTGGATGATCGACGGCGAGGAGCCTGATCTCGTCCACGTACGCCGTCTCCCACAGCTCCTCCGTGAGCTGGAGGACGTACCGGCCGTCCCTCGGCTGGAGCGCGCTGCCGGGGATGCGCAGATACTCCTGCGAGGCCGCGGCTGGTGCGTAGGCGGTAGCACCACCGCC
>CAYLPM010000080.1:0-12409 GCA_964385525.1 uncultured Gemmatimonadaceae bacterium | reverse complement strand
CACCGCGCGTCGGCTAGAAACGAGACACTATCAGAATACTGCGGATTGTTAAGCCCGCTCTGAAGGGGAGAATTACAGGTGTGCCTGCCGCTCGACGATCCTCTGTCGACGGACTGTTGCGAACCTGTTCACTCTTCGATCAATGCGCGCTGCGCTGCTCGTCATGCTCACCCTTCCCGCGCTCCTCCTGGGCCCCACCCTGGCCGCGCAGGGCGTCGGCCAGGCCGTCTCCACCCGAGTGAGCTTCACGATCCCTGAGCGGGCGTCCTCGGCCTCCGCGAACAGGGTGCATTCGCGAGACGCCGGCGACCGTTCCGTTCCGGTTTCCTCGGCAGCGAGCCCGAGCGCGAACGGGCATTTTGTCTCCAACCCTTGTGCGGCGACCTTCGAAATCGCTGAAGTCGGCGTATTTTCGGTGTCGTGTCTGGAGACAGCTCCGTCCGGCCAACGATCGTCCGGAGTCTCGATCGAGCTCGTGGCGCACTCCGATCTGGAGCTCGCAGACGGCGAATGGACGACGCTCGGGCTCGTCCTCGGAGATGGCGCGACGATCCGCCTCCACACGCGCGAGCTCGGATCTTCGGGCCGTGGCCCGAGAGCCCGGGCGGTCGTTCGCGGCGTTCGTGCAACCCTGCCAGCCGCGGCCTTCGACCGGATCGCGGCATCGCCGACGCTCACGCTCGTCGCCGCGGGAGAGCGCCATGTCCTCGCGGCCTCCGATGTGCGCACCCTGCGCGAGCTGGCGATGGCGCTGCCTCTGTCTCGCTGACCTCCTGATGTGAACCGGCGTACAGCCGGCGCGATCGCTCGAAGGCTGACTCGGCAGTGGTGCGCCGTTAGCTTACGTGGAGCGCCCTATCCCGGGCACCACCGCGAGCGAGGACCCAGTGCAACGGAACGGAAAGCGATTGATCGTGGTTGGTGACCGAGTCCTCGTGAAGAGCGAGGAGGGCGAGGAGCGCACGAACGTCGGGCTCTACCTGCCGCCGACCGCGGTCGACAATCAGGCCATTCAGGGCGGCCGGATCATTGCCACGGGGCCCGGGCTTCCGATGCCCGATCTCGCGGAGCCCGGAGACGAACCCTGGCGCGTGGGGGCGCGGGAGACGCGCTTCCTGCCCATGCAGGCGCGGTCTGGCGACTACGCGCTGTTCTTCAGGAAGGCCGCCGTCGAGATCACCTTCGAGAGCCAGCGATACCTCGTGGTGCCGCAGGCGGCGATTCTCGCGCTCGTGCGCGAGGGCGAGCATGAGGGTGAGGAAGAGCGGGACAGCAGCGGCTTCGACTTTTGACCAACAGGAGTTCTCATGTACGATGAACGCTTCGTCACACCGATGCGGCAGGAGCTCACCCGCCTCGGGATCGAGGAGCTGCGGACCGCCGAGGAAGTGGAATCGCAGCTCGAGCACGAGAAGGGCACGACGCTGGTCGTCGTGAACTCCGTCTGCGGGTGCGCAGCCCGCAACGCGCGACCGGCGGTCGCGCAGGCGCTCCGCCATGGCGTGCGTCCGGACCATCTCACGACCGTGTTCGCGGGACAGGATCCCGAGGCCACTTCGAAGGCCCGGAGCTATTTCACCGGCTATCCACCCTCGTCGCCGCAGATTGCCATCCTCAAGGACGGAAAGCTCGTCCACATGATCGAGCGCCATCAGATCGAGGGGCGCTCCGCGGAGGACATCGCGCGCGATCTCACGGCCGCGTTCGATCGCTGGTGCACGGAGCAGCAGCGCGCGGCGTCCTGACTCGCTCGCGCCGCGTCGCGCGCGGCCCGTGAGTGGCCGACGCGAGCACGACGGAACCGGGCGTACGCGCGACGACCGGCGAGAACGGCTGGCGACGGGGACTGGTCGATTTGACGACCGGTCCCCGTCGCTTTGCATTCGCCGACATCGTTCGTCCGTGCCCGGCCGTGCGTCGCGGCGCACATCGTGCGGCTCCTGTACGCGTGCACTTCGCGAGCGCGGCCGCACGCGGCACGGGCTCTGCACACTCATCAGTCCACTCTACCGGAGGATCACGACATGGAGCGCAATCCGAACGACAACTTCGACTCCCAGACGCCCGGATCGACTGGCGGGACCTCGGGGAGCTCAGGCATGTCGGGGGCCGGCGGCTATGGCGCCGGTGCGGGCGGAACGAGTGGCGGTAGTCTCGGCACCGGGGCCGGCATGACCGGCGGCGCCAGTGGCGCGGGAATGGGCGGCTCGCAGACCCATGAGAAGATCTCGGACAAGGCACGCGACAAGATGAGCGTCGCGAAGGAAAAGGCGCAGAGCGGTATCGCGCAGGCGCGCGACAAGGCGGGAGAGCTCAAGAACTCGCTCGCCGACAAGCTCGATGCGGGCGCGGATCGGCTGCGCCAGCGCCAGGGAGGCGGCGAGTACGCCGGGGCGACGGCCGGGACGATGGGCGATGGCAGCATCGGCGTGAGCAGTCAGGGCAACATGGAGCGGGTGAGCGGCGGCCTCGCGAGCGGGATGCACAACACCGCCGAGTGGCTGCGCGAGAACGATCTCGACTCGGTGAAGCAGAACGTCGAGCAGCAAGTGCGCGATCACCCCGGTCGGACGCTGCTGATCGCGGCCGGTCTCGGCTACCTGATCGGCAAGGCGTTCCGGCGCTAGGAGACATCATGGCGGTCGAGCAGATCGAAGGTCGGCGCGGCGTGAGCACTCTGCTGCGCGAGCTCGCCGAGGGCAGCTCCAGCCTCGTCCGGCAGGAAGCCAGCCTGGCGAAGCTCGAGCTCGCCGGGATGGCGAAGGCCGTCGGCCGCGGCACCGCGCTCGTCTCCACCGGCGGCGTGCTCGCGCTCCTGGGCGGCCTGGCGCTGCTCGCTGGTGTGATTCTGCTCGCCGGCGATCAGTGGCTGGAGGATCGGTACTGGCTCGCCGCACTCATCGTGACGGTCATTGCAGCCGCGCTCGCGGCATGGTTTGCGAGACGGGGGATGTCCCTCCTCTCGCCGCGCAATCTCGCGCCCGACCAGACGGTCGCGTCGCTCAAGGAGGACAAGGAATGGCTGAAACGACAGCTGAAGTCCGGAGGGACATCGAGATGACGCGCGAGCGCATGTCGGACACGCTCGCGCAGCTCGAGAACAAGCTGAACATCGTGCAGATCGTGCGCGATCACCCGTGGCCGTCGATCGCCGTCGCCGTCGGCGCCGGCGTTGCGCTGAGCGGGTCGCGGGCGGATGTGAAGGCCGCGGCCGCCACGGTCGCCGCGACACAGGGCACCAGCACGCGAGTTGGAACGCTGCTCGACGATGTGGTCGCCAGCCTCGTGACGGGGCTGAACCAGGCGTTCCAGAGCCGGCTCGAGTCGTGGGTCGGCGAGCTCAAGGACGCGATCGGCGCACCGCGGTCGTCATCAGGCTCGCGCGGCTACGGCGATGACGCCGCGGCGAACGCGCGCGAGGGCTCGATGACCAGTGGCGGCCAGACGTGGTCCTCGCAGCAGAACGTCGGGCAGCAGCCGAGAGCCGACTAGCAGGCGAAGTCCTTCACGGCCGCTGATGGAAGAACGACCTCGGGACGCCATGCGTCCCGAGGTCGTTCTCGAATCGCTGCTCGATCAGTGGAGATCCGGGCAGAGGGCCGTCCCGACGTACCCTCTCACGCGTACCGCACCCACCGCGCAAGCTCCCGGAGCGTCGGTCGCTTCCCGTACATCAGCAGCCCGACGCGGTAGATCCTAGCCGCCAGCCAGATCACCAGGATGCTCGACACCGCGAGAACGCCGAGCGATGTCGCCAGCTCCAGCGGCGGCACCGAAACCATGCTCATGCGCATCGGCATCAGGATCGGCGACATGAACGGAATGGTGGTCGTCACCTGCGCCAACGTCCCTCCCGGATCGAAGAGTACCGGCTGCATGAAGACGACGCTCGCCACGATCAGCAGAATCACCGGCTGGGCCGCCTGCTGCGCCTCCTGCTCGCTCCCGACCATCGCCCCCACCGCGGCGAACAGCGCCGCGTAGAACAGGAAGCCGAGCAAGAAGTAGGTCAGGAAGAGCACCCACACTCCGAGCGAGACGTCCGGCAGTGTCATGGATGCGGACGCCTGCCCCCCGAGCTGCTCCATGAGCGGCGCGCGCAGCCGGTAGATCGCGACGCCGCTCGCGGTCCAGATCAGGAGCTGGGTGATCCCGACCGCACCGACTCCGAGCACCTTGCCGGCGAGCAGCTTGTTGGCCGAGATGCTCGAGAGCACGACCTCCGCGACGCGCGACTGCTTCTCGTCCATCACGCCGCGCAGCACGTTCTGGCCGTACAGGATGATCGCCGCGTAGAGGTACATCGCGACGCCGAAGGCGAAGAGGAAGCTGGCGAGCCCGGAGCCGCCCCGGCCGCGATCCGTGATGCGCTCGGACTGGAGCTGCGGGCGCATCCGCGTCAGCTCGTCCGCCTGCGCCGTCGTCATGCCGCGCCCCTCGAGACGCTGCGCGAGCAGCGAGGTGCGGATCGCGCCCTCGAGGCGCTCCATCGTCGGGAGCGAGGAGGCATCGCGGCCGGCGTAGCGCGCGCTGATGCCGGCCGCCGTGCGCGAGTCGAGGATCACGTACCCGCGCCTGGCCTGCTGCATCACCTCCTGTGTCGCCAGCGACTCCGCTTCGGCGAGCTCGTCGGCGGAGACGTTGCGCACTTCCGTGTTCGGCGTCTCGCGTCCGGGATCGGCGACGCGAGCCGCAATCCGGTCGCCGAGATCGGTTCCCGTCGCATCGATGATCACCGTCTCGCCGAGCTGCGTGTCGCGCACCGCCCGGCTGCTGAGCAGCATCGGGAGAATGAACAACGCCGCGAAGAGCAGCGGCCCGAACACCGTCGCGATGATGAACCACTTCGTCCGCACGCGCTCCAGGTACTCGCGCGCGAACACCGCCCGGAACTTATCCATCTCCCTGGACCTCCGTCGCCGCCGCGCCCACCCGCTGGAGGAAGATCTGGTGCAGCGAGGGCTGCACGAGCTCGAAGCGCCGGATCGCCGCGCCCCGCTCGATTAGCCGCCGCAGCAGGAGCTGCGGATCCGCGCCATCGGCGAGCTCGATGTCGAACCAGCGGTTCGAGTCGTCCACCCGCTCGACGAGCGAGCGATCGCCGAGCACCTCGCCGATGCCGTTCGTGCCCGGACCATCGAGCGCGAGCGCGATGTGCCGGCCGCCGTGCTCCTCCCGCACCTGCGCCATCGAGCCGTCCAGCACCTTCTCACCGCGCGCGATGATGCACACGCTGTCGCACAGCCGCTCGGCGTGATCCATCACGTGGGTCGAGAAGATCACCGTCTTGCCGCGCCTCTTCAGTTCCACGATCGTGTCCTTCAGCGCCTGTGCGTTGACCGGATCGAGCCCACTGAACGGCTCGTCGAGCATCACCAGATCGGGGTCGTGCAGCAGCGTGCCGATGAACTGCACCTTCTGCTGCATCCCGCGCGAGAGCTCGTCCACCTTCGCGTTGCCCCAGTCCTTCTCCGGCGTGCGGAGCGTCAGCCGGTCCAGCCAGTCATCGATGCGCTGGTCGGCCAGCGATCGGGACACTCCCTTGAGCGCGGCGAGGAACCGCAGGATCCGCCGCACCTGCATCTTGCGATACAGCCCGCGCTCCTCGGGCAGGTAGCCGACCCGATCGCTGATCCCCCGCGCATTGTGCGGCGCGCCGAACAGCCGGATCGTCCCGCGATCCGGCGCGATTATGTCCAGCACCATGCGGAGGATCGTCGTCTTGCCGGCGCCATTCGGACCAAGGAGGCCGTACACCGCCCCCTCGGGCACGGTGAGGGAGAGCTCGCGCACCGCGACGTGTTCGGCGTAGCGCTTCGCGATCCCGGAGATCTCGATTGCTGGAGGGGCCATCGGTGCGTTCCTCGTTAGGCGCGGGGTGGCCGCGCGCGCGGAGAAGGCAATATACTCCAGCGCGCTCGCCCGTTCAGCCTCGACCTTCCTCACCCAACGACCAGTCGCGGATGCCCGCCTTCCGGTTCATCCTCATCCTGGGTCTCGCCGCCACCGCCTCGGCATGCGTCGGTGAGGGCGACGATGGCGCCGACGATCGTCTCGTCGTCTTCAACGCCGGCAGTCTCGCCCGTCCGCTACGCGCGGCGCTCGACACCTTCGCGACCCGGCACGACGTGATCGTCGAGCAGGAGAGCGCCGGCAGCCTCGAGACCGCGCGCAAGCTCACCGAGCTCGGCAAGATGCCGGATGTCATCGCCCTCGCCGACGTCGAGATCTTCCCGCAGCTCCTCGTCCCCTCGCACGCGGACTGGTACGCGCGATTCGCCCGCAACCGGATGGTCATCGCATACACCGACCGCTCTCGCCACGCCTCCGAGGTGAGCACCGGAAACTGGTGGCGTGTGCTGCAGCGCTCCGATGTCGAGGTCGGGCGCGCCGATCCGGACCTGGATCCGAACGGGTATCGCACGCTGCTCGTCCTGCAGCTCGCGGAGCGGCAATATGGGCAGCCGGGGCTCGCGGCCCGACTGCTCGCGCGCTCGCCACCGCGCAACGTGCGCCCGAAGGAAACGGACCTCGTCGGGCTGCTCGAGGCGGGCGAGCTGGATTTCATCTGGTCGTACGAGTCAATGGCCCAGGCCGCGGCGCTGCGCTACGTGCTGCTGCCCGCGACGATCGATCTGAGCGATCCGTCCCGCGCAGCCGAGTACGCGCACGCGTCGGTGCGTGTCGTCGGGCGCACTCCCGGCGACTCGATCGAGTTTCGCGGTGAGCCGATCGTCTACGGACTGTCGATTCCGCGCGGCGCGCCACACCCGGCGCTCGCCGGCCGATTCGTCGCCTGGCTCCTCTCGGACGATGGCCGGCGCGTGTTGCGCGGCGCGCGGCTGGATGCACTCGACGTGCCGGAGATCGTCGGCGACGCGCCCCTGTCGATCGTGCCCACGGACCGATGAACGAGAGCGAGCGCGAGCGGACCGCCGGTTTCCGGGCGCCGGTGCTGCTTTACGGCGTGGCGAGCGTCGTCGTCGCGCTGCTCGGATCGCTCCTCCTGCTCTTCCTCGTCGCACCGATCGGCGAGCTGGTGCTCACGGCTGGAGGCAGCGGGCTGCGGCGGCTCGGCACGGACGCGGAGCTGCGCGACACGCTGGCTTTGACGGCGGCAACCGCGACGTCCGCCATGCTGATGGGCGTGTTGTGCGGGACGCCGCTGGCGTACCTGCTCGCGCGCCGGCGATTTCGCGGCAAACCGATCGTCGCCGCACTGCTGGACCTGCCGCTCCTCATCCCGCACCCGGTGGCCGGCATCGCGCTCCTGCTCGTGCTGGGACGCGAGAGCGCGGTCGGAGGTACGCTCCTCGATCTCGGCCTCCGCGTCGTCGGCTCACCGGTGGGAATCGTCGCCGCCATGCTCTTCGTCTCGGCGCCGCTCTACATCAGCGGCGCGCGCGAGGCGTTCGCGCGCGTCGATCTGCGGTACGAGGCCGTCGCGAGGACACTCGGGGACCCGCCCTGGCGCGCGTTCCGGCGCGTCACGCTCCCGCTCGCGACGCGCGGGCTGATCGCGTCCGCGGTCGTCATGTGGGCGCGCGCGGTCAGCGAGTTCGGGGCGATCGTGATCATCACCTACAACCCGAAGGTCGCGAGTGTGCTGAGCTACGACCGCTTCACGAGCTTCGGGCTCTCCGAGGCGCTCCCGGTTGCCGCCGTGCTCGCGATCCTCGCGCTCGTTCCGCTCACCATCCTTCGCGCGCTCAGTCCCGAGCGCGATGCTGGTCGCGAGTCGTGATCCGCGCCGCCATGATCGGTCCGCGCCCGTGATCCAGGTTCGCTCGCTCTCGGCGCGGGTCGGCGAGTTCTCGCTGCGCGACCTCTCGTTCGAAGTGCCGCGCGGTGGCTACGGCGTCGTGATCGGCCCTGCCGGCTCGGGCAAGACGACGCTGCTCGAGACCATTGCCGGGATCACACCACTCGCGGGCGGGGACGTGGTGCTCGACGGCGCCGATGTCACGGCACTGCCGCCGGAGCGACGTGGCGTCGGGTTCGTGTACCAGCGCGGCTTTCTCTTTCCGCACCTCAGCGTCGAGGAGAACATCGCCTACGGCGCGGCCGACCCGTCGCTGGTGCGCCTCATCGCCGCCCGCTTCGGCGCGGAGCCGCTCCTCGGCCGCGCAGTGCGCGGGCTCAGCGGCGGCGAGCGCCAACTCGTAGCGATCGCACGCGCCATCGCGACCAGGCCGCGCATCCTCCTGCTCGACGAGCCGTTCAGCGCGCTCGATCCACGCCGCCGGGTGATCGTCCGCCGCGAGGTGCGCGCCCTGCATCGCGAGTGGGGAATCACCGTGCTCCAGGTGACGCACGATTTCACCGAGGCCGGACTTCTCGGCGATGTCGCGATCCTGCTCGACGCCGGCCGGGTGCTGCAGTATGGTCCGCCCGAGCAGGTCTTCCGCGCGCCCGCGTCTCCGTACATCGCCGAGTTCCTCGGGGCGGAGAACGTCTTCGCTGGCGACGTGCGGATCCTCGACGAGACTTCGCCCGACTGGCTGGAGGGCGACCCCGCGGCGCTCTCGCACGATCATCGGCCGATCGAGTTCCGCTCGGGTGCGCTCACGATCTATACCGTGGGCGACGCGCCCGCCGGAGCCGCGTACGCGGTCATTCGCGCGGACGAGGTTCTGCTCGCGCTGGAGCCGCACCCCTCATCGGCGAGGAACCTGTTCGAGGGGCGCGTAACCGAGCTGGCCACACTCGGCGCGTTGACGCGGGTGACGATCGACATCGATGGCACGCCGCTCGTCGCCGCCCTCACGACGCGTTCGGCGCACGAGCTGATGCTGCGGCCGGACCGCGTGGTGTGGGCGAGCTTCAAGGCGATGGCCGTGCATCTCTGCTGATTGCGCCAGCCCGTCAGAAGAATCGCCGCGCGATGTAGAGGACGATCGAGATGACCGCGCTCGCGAGGAGCATCGACACGATTGGCACGTACACCCGCACGTTCTCGCGCTCGACCCGGATGTCACCGGGCAGCCGCCCGAACCACGACAGCGCGCCGACCCACGCGAGCAGGCCGATCGCGATCGCGACGATCCCCGCCACGATGAGCAAAGCCCCTATTGCACGGTGCTCCATGATGGCAGTTTACGGAGTCGGCATTCGAGGCCGCCAGTGGGCGTCGAGCGATTCACATGCAACGAGGGTCTGGTCCTGATGAGTTTCCGCACCTTTGCGCACCGCGCGCTCGCGCTCCCGATGATCGCGCTCGTGGTCGCCGCCGCCTCCTCCGCCGCGTCGGGTCAGCAGCCCGGCGTCCCCTCCGATCACGCCCGCGTCCGCGCCGCGCTCGACGCCATCCAGCGCGACAACGCGTGGACGCTCGAGCAGCAGGTCTCCATCTGTGAGATCCCCGCGCCGCCGTTCCAGGAGGCGCAGCGGGCCGCGGAGCTCGTGCGGCGCCTGGAGGCGTTCGGGCTCCGCAACGTGCGCATCGACGCCGAAGGGAACGTGATCGCCGAACGCCCGGGTGCCGGCACCGGCCCGACGGTGATGCTCTCCGGACATCTCGACACCGTGTTTCCCGAAGGAACCGACGTCTCGGTGCGCCGGGAGGGGACGCGATATCATGGCCCGGGCATCGGCGACGACTGCCGCGGCCTCGCGGTGGTGCTCGCCGTCGCGCGCGCGTTCCAGCAGGCCAACGTGCAGACGAACGGCACCGTGTATTTCGTCGGCACGGTGGGTGAGGAGGGTGCCGGCAATCTGCGCGGCGTACGGCACCTGTTCACCCGGGAGTTCCCGAACCGCGAGATCGACTACTTCATCTCGGTCGACGGAACGGGATACGGCACGACGAACGGCGCGGTCGGCAGCCACCGCTACCGCGTGAGCTACCTTGGCCCCGGCGGCCACAGCTACGGTGCCTTCGGCATGCCGAACCCCATCCACGCCCTGGGGCGCGCGATCGCGATGATCGCCGATCTCCAGGTGCCGAGCTCGCCGCGCACGACGTTCAGCGTCGGCGTTCTCGAGGGCGGCACGTCCGTGAACTCGATCTCCGCGGAAGGGATCATGGATCTCGACATGCGCTCGGTGTCGCTCGAGGAGCTCCACGACCTCGACGCGCAGGTGCGCGCCGCGCTCGATCGAGCCCTGGCGGCCGAGCACGCGCGCTGGCCGCGCTCGGACGTGAAGCTGACACTGAAGATCGACACCATCGGCATCCGGCCCGCCGGCAGTCAGCCGGACGATGCGCCGATCGTCCGTGCGTCGCTCGCCGCCGCCAGTGCGCTCGGCCTGACGAGTCGGACGGGGAGCTCGAGCACCGATTCGAACCTTCCGATCAGTCTCGGCATCCCGGCGATCACGATCGATGGCGGCGGCACCGGCCGCGGCGCGCACTCGCTCGACGAGTGGTACGATGATGGGACGGACGGCTACAAGGGCCCGCAATGGGCGGCACTGCTCGTGGCCACGCTCGCCGGAGTGCGCTGAAACAGCAACCCCGAAGTGGTCAGTGCTCAGGAGCAACCCCGAAGTGGTCAGTGCTCAGCCGTCAGTGCTCGGTGAGGGTGCTGTTCACTGGCCACTGACGGCTGAGCACCGACCACTTCGACGTTCCGCCGCGCGCCCGCCCGCGCGCGTTCAGCGCGAGGGTCCGCCCGCCGCTGGCTCTTCGATCTTGACGAAGCCCGCGAATCGCGCCGTCACCTTGCGGTCGCGGTCCGCGTTCACGAGCTGGTAGTCGAACCGGCCGACGCGCAGCGGGCTGCGCCGGACCTGCACGAAATCGCCGGCCTGCCAGACCGTCGTGACGGGGCGATCGGAGTAGAAGATCTCCCACACCGTTCCGTCACGCAGCATGATGAACGTGCCGCCGTCCGTCGAGCGGAAGACGTGCGCGCCGAGCGGCGCCGTGGACGGCAGCGTCGGTGGCGTCGCGCTCGGGGCCGGTGTGGCGGGCGGAGCGGCGACGTCCGCGGACGTCGATGGGACGGCGGTCTGGGCGGGTGTCGCGGGCGCGTCGAGCATCCGGACCACGCCCCGCACCGTCGCGGTGTAGCGCCCCAGCCAGGCCTCGAACGCCGCGCGCTCGGCTGGCGTGAGCTTCGCGATGCCCGCCGCCGCGCGCTCTTCGGCGGACATGATCTGATCGAGCGATGGCGCAGGCTGCTGGGCCAGTGCGCTTGCCGGCGCGATCGCGATCGTGGTCGCGAGCGCCGCGACGACGAACGCCGACGAGATGAACTTCCTCATGACGACCCTCCTCGAGTGATGCGGCTCGCTGGCCGCGACATCGCGAGAGGCTGGGAAAAGCGTGCCACGCACCATGGTGTCGCGCACCCTCGCAGAATTGCGGTGCGAGCGTCCGATGGTGTCCCGCCTCATTTCTCCCTCACCCATTCTGCGCTCTGCGCGCGCCTCGCGAAAGAGGCCGCATCACTCGGTCACGTCGACCGAAAATCACGATCACTGACCACTTCGTTGTCACCCCGGTCCGGCTCGCCCCACACCGCGTCCACGAGTCCCGGCAGCACGTCCCCCGCGCGACCCACCAGATGGAAAATCCCATCTCCCCGCCGCTGTCCCTCGGCCGTCGTGTTCACCACCACGACCATCGCCCCCGCCCGCGCGGCCGCCCATGGCAGCGAGGCTGCCGGTTCCACGAGATTCGACGTTCCCACGGAGAGGAACGCATCGCACGCACTCGCCGCTCTCCATGCCCTCTCCAACGCATGGCGCGGGAGCTGTTCGCCGAACCACACCACATCCGGCCGCAGCGGCGCACCGCAACCCCCGCACGGCGGCGGTCCCGTCTCCACCTCTTCCCACTGCTCCACCACGACGTCCTCGGCCGAACAACGCGCCCGAAGAATGCTTCCGTGAAGCTCGATCACGTCTCCGCTTCCCGCGCGACGATGCAGGCCGTCCACGTTCTGCGTGATCAGCGTCATCGATGGAACGAGGGTGGCGAGCCTTGCGAGCGCACGATGCCCGGCGTTCGGTTCGGCGCGCGCGACTAGCTCGCGCCGCCACCGATACCACGCCCACACGAGCGCCGGATCGCGATGGAACGCCTCCGGCGTCGCCAGGTCCTCGGCGCGGTACTTCGCCCAGAGTCCGGTGAGTGCATCGCGGAACGTCGGGATGCCACTCTCCGCGGAGATGCCGGCGCCCGTGAGCACCGCGATGCTCCTGGCCTCGCGGAGCCGCGCAAGCGTCTCCGGTGGGAGCCCGGAGAACGCGTCACTAAGCATCAGGAAACGATCGAGGAGATCGACGCGGCGAAGGGGATCCCGACCGCATCGCGCTTCGCGCCCTGACATACAGGTACACCCCGATCGAGAACGCGAGGACACCCTCGATCGACCGCCCGGCGGTGAACAGGAGCACGCCGCCGAGTGCGACGAGGGCGCTCACGGTGACTCCGACCAGCGCCGCCTGCCGCGTCGCCGGC
>CAYLPM010000079.1:0-16598 GCA_964385525.1 uncultured Gemmatimonadaceae bacterium | reverse complement strand
GCCGCCGCCCACTCGAAGAACCCGGCGACCTCGAGATAGCCGGTCAGAAGAAGGACGCCGAGGAGGAAGACGATCACGTCGAGATCGATCGCGGCGTAGGCGTCCTCGAGCGAGAGGCCACCGATCACGATCATCGCTACGGCGCCGAGCAGCGAGGCCGCCGGGCGGTTGAGACGGAGGCCGGGGATCTGCTGGACGGCGATCAGGAGGTACGTGAGCGCGAAGATGACGAGGCGGGTGGTGGTCACGCGCGGCACGGGGTGAGGGCGCGGCACGCACTAATGGCGTGCTACCGTGATCGGGACAGCGGGTCTGTATCGAATGACGATTCAACGGCCGTGGGACGCGAGAGGACGCCATCGATCCGACGGCGGCCCGGGACGGTCGCCACGCGCGCCTGTTCAGATCTCCCAGTTCGACAGGATGATCCCCCGCTCCGGCTTCGGCTCCGCGTACCCGGCCAGCGTCATGCGGAGATCCGTCCAGCGCACCCGCGCCCCCATCGCCACGAGCCGAGCGTGCATCCCCTCGAACTCGCCCTGCACACGCACCGCCACGCGGCGCGTGCCGCTCCGTCGCGCGAAGTCGCGCAGCGCCCGCGCCATCGGCTCCACGCCCTCCTCGCTCGCCAGCACGAGCTTGAGCACCCGCAGCTCCTCGCGCACCCGGCCCTCCACGAGCGGCGCCGTGTGACACAACGCGAAGCCCGCCAGCGCGCCGCCGTCGCGCAGAATGACGGTGTCTCCCAACGAGAACTTGTCGGTGAGCTCGATCTCTCGCGTGAAGTCGTATTCCGGCCGCAACGACTGTACGAGCGCGCGGCACTCGTCCATCGCGGCCTCGCGCTCGCGCGCGGCGAGCCGGCCGAGCAGCGACACGGGCCGGTCCGCGGGCGAGGCATCCAGCGTCAGCGTGATCGTCAGGCGCTTGGGGACGAAGCCGAGTGCCGAGTAGAAGCCGATGTTCTCCATCGTGCGCGGCATCGTCTCGAGCCCGATGATCTTCGCGCCGCGGGCTTTGAGCCACTCGACGCCCGCGCGGACGATCTCCTTCCCCGCCCCGCTCCCCTGGAGATCCGGGCGCACGGCAAGGGGGCCCATCCACCCCTCCTCGCGGGAATGATGCGCGATGTTGAACGCGGCGATCTCGCGCTGGCCGTCGCGCCACAGCATTGCGCCGTCGGCCGCGTCCTCGATCGCATACCGCCAGATCGACGGGTTCAGGCTCGGCACGCGCACGCCGACCATCCCGTCGCGCCGGTAGCGCTCCGTGAAGGCCTCGCTGAACACGAGATTGAGCGGATCGATCTCTTCGGGGCGCACGCAGTGCGGCCCATCGAGGTGATGCGGTTCACGCCAGCTGCGCGCCGTTGCCATCAGTCCTCTCCCCTGCCTCCTCCCGCTCCGCCTCCGGACCCTGCACCCGCCCCTGCGCCCTCCAGCATCGCGGTCGTGTCGGCCATCTCGAGGGTCACGCCGTTCCCCGACTGCTCGACCACGGACGATCCGCTCTCTTCACTGTAGCGCACGGAGATCACGCGGTCGAGCCCCTCGCGCACGCCTTCGATGTGGGTGATCAGGATCACCTGCTCGAACCGGTCCTGGAGCCGGCGCAGCAGTTCCACCACGCCCTGTCGCCGCGCCTCGTCCAGGGAACCGAAGATCTCGTCGAGGATCAGCAGCGAGAACGACTGCCCCGCGCGCTCGGCAATCATCTGCGAGATCGCGAGCCGCAGCACGAGGTTCGCCATGTCCTCCTCGCCGCCGGAGATCACCGGCTTCGGGATGCCGTCCTCGAGCACGATGATGTTGTACTGATCGTCCAGCTCGAGCTCCGAGTAGCGGGCATCGGTGAGCTCCGTCAGGAACGCGCTCGCGAGCTCCGAGATCTCGGGGCGAAGCTGCTGATTTAGATCCGTCCGCATGTCGGAGTACGCGCGGTCGAGCTCATCGTGCATCCGACGGTCGCGCTGCAGCCCCTCCAGCCGCGCCTGGACCTTCAGCAGCTCGCGCTGCGCGCGCTCCGCCGCCTCGCGCGCGGCGCGGGCGTTCTCGACGTCGCCGCGGGTCGCCACGGCATCGAGCTCCGCCGTCCGCAGCGCGTCGGCGGCGCGATCGTGCTCGGCGCGCAGTGCAACGTACTCCGGCTCGGAGAAGCGGACGGCGTCGCGCCGGGCCCGGAGATCGGCGATCCGCGTGCCGAGCCCTCGCGCGGTCTCCATCGCGCGCAGCTGCTCGCGTTGAAGGTGCGGCTCGCGGTCGATCTGCGCGCCGAGTCGCGCGGCACGAGCATCCAGTGGCGTGAGGCGTGAGATCTCGATCCGCAGCTCGGCATGGCGCAGCGCATCGTAGCCGCCGGGGATCGCCGCCATCTCGTTCTGGAGCCCCGCGAGCCGCGCGTCCTTCGCCGTCAGGTCGCGCACGACCTGCGCCATCTCCTGTACCGCCGACTGCACCTTGGCGAGCCGCCGCTCCAGTGCACCGACTTCGGCGAACGTGGCGCGCCGCTGTTCGTCGAGGCGTTTCACATCCTCCGGCATCTCCTCCAGCTGCTCGATCCGCAGCTTGTAATAGTTGCCGTCCACGCGGACGGTTTCGATCTGGCTGTCCAGAAGATCCAGAACGGGGCGGAAGTGCCCGCCGAGCGGCCGCGCGCACGTCGGACACGTGCCCTCCTCGCCCGCGGCGATCAGGCGCTCGCGCTGCTCCTTGAGCTCCAGGTACTGCGACCGAAGCGCCTGCCGCTTGGTCTCCGCTTCCTGCCGGTCGCGCACCCACTCGGTACGCCGGGCTTCGAGCTGTCCCTCGAGTTGCTCGAGCTCCTGGCGCTTGGCCTCGAGCCCGACGGTGACCTCCTCCTCGAGCTGGGGCGCCGTGGCGATCCGTTCGCTCCGCTCACGAAGTTTGGCGAGGTCGTCCTCGAGGGCATGAATCGTGTCACTGAGCGTCCGGCGGCGCCCCTCCTCGCGCAGCAGATCCTCCATGTGCTGGAACTCGGCCGCGATGTCAGCGAGCGGTGTCAGCTCCTCCGCCAGCCGCTCGAGCTCCGCCCGCGCAGCCCCCGTCTCCGCGAGCTCCCGCTGCAATCGCTCCAGATCGCGCTTCGCGCCAGCCTCCTCACTCTCCGCGACGCGCAGCTCCGAGAGCACCTCCTGGAGCCGGTCGCGCTCACGCTGCATCGCCTCCCACTTGGGCGTGATCCCGGCGAGCGCACTCTCGCACGAGACGCGGACCGCCTCCGCTGCGTCGAGACGCTGGCGCGCGGCATCTACGCGATCGCGCGTCTCGACGAGCGCGCGCGCGACGGCGTCGGGGTCCGGCATCCCGGTGCGCAAACCGGCAATCTCGGCGGCAATGACGCGCCGCCGGTCTCGCACGAGCGTCTGCGCCGTGCGGAGCTTCTCGTACCCGAGCACGCGCGAGAGGAACTGCGCGCGCTCCGACGGCCCCATGGCCGCCATCACGCTCAGCTCCTTCTGCCCCGTGAAGTAGGTGTTGAAGAACTCCTCGCGGCTCATGCCGAGCCGGCGCCGCAGCAGCTCGGTGACGCTCGTCAGCGAGTTCGCGATCGGCGCGTCGGCGCCATCGAGGAACAGCTCCGCGCTCGTGAGCCCGCGCACCACGCGATAGCGGTGGCCGCCCAGCTCGAAATCGAGCTCCACCTTCACGGTCGCGCGGGAGCCGGCGCGGTGGAACCGGATCGAATCGCGGGTACCACGAGCGGCCGACATTCCATACAGCGCCCACGCGACGGCCTCGAGCAGCGTCGACTTCCCTGCTCCGTTCGGACCGATGATCCCGGTCAGCCCGAGGTCGAAGTCGATGCGGGTGTCGGCGTGCTGCCGGAAGTTGACGAGATGCAGGCTGTTGAGCCGCATCAGCCGGCCGGCTCCACCGCCGCCGCGCTCGCCGCCGCCGCGGCACTCTCCGCCGCTTCCGCCTCGCGGAGGTAGCGGAGCCCGAGCTCGATCAGCACCTCGCGATCGATGTCGCTCTCCAGCATCCGGCTGCGCAGCTTGTCGCGCACGATGTCGGCGATCGTCGGCCGGCGGCTCGGCGATCCATGCCCGGACACACGGATGATCTCGGGGCGGCGCGTGTCGAGATGAAAGTGCAGGGCGCGGCGCTTGAGCTCGCGCAGCTGCTTGTGATCCAGCTCGCGGGCGATGTGGCGGGGCACGTCCCGAACGACGAGGCGGACGATCTTCTCATCGACGCCGCCGGGACACGCGTCAATGGCGGTGCGGATCGCCACATCGAGTTCCTCGACCGCGAGGCCGCGGGCAGAGAGCGGGGGCAGATCCACGAGCGCGCGAGCCGGCTCGACGTGTCGGAAGGTGTGCGCGCCCGTCTCGAGGTCGCGCTCGATGAACCCCTTCCCGGGAATGCCGGCCTCGCGCTCCTCTCCGAGCTCGCCCCAGGTGTTCGCGCTCGTGTACTCGAGCGAGCCCGCGTAGTACGCGTTGGGCGCGACCTCGCGATACACGTGGTAGTGACCGAGCGCGATGTACGTCCACCGGGGCGCGCCGAGCGCCTCGAGCGGAATCTCGACTGCGGCACGGTCGGTCATGCTCGCGTGGCGCGGGATCACGCCCTCGACCTCGCCGTGCAGCACGAGGACGTTGTAGCGCGCGGACGGATCCGGCGTCAGCTCGGGGTGCGCGGCCGCGACATCGGGAACGGCGAGGATCGAAAGATCACGCTCGGGGAAGGCGAGTCGCCGCGCTTCCGCATCCACGACGTGGATGCCGAGCGGCACGAACAGACGGAGGATGCACCCGGTCTCGGCCGCACGCGGCGTGTCGTGGTTCCCGGCGACCACGACGATGACCGCCTCCGGAAGCTCGCGGGCGAGTCGCGCGAACTGGGTGAACGAATGGAGAATCGCCGGGTTCGTCGGGCGGACGTTGTGGAAGACGTCACCCGCGACGACGACCACATCCGGCCGCAGCTCGATGACGTGGTCCACCGCGCGCTTGAACGCGCCCGCGACATCCGCCTCCCGCTGATTGATCCCGGCGGGAGTCTGTCGCTGGTACTGCCGATAGCCGAGATGCAGGTCGGACAGATGGACGAGGCGCAATCAGCGGATCCGAGTATGAGCTAACTCTTGTACCCACCGGAGGATAGCAGCGTTCCTCAGGGATTGTCCAGTGTCCGCATCCGCTGGGTGATCCGCATGCGCAGGGACATCGGCGGTGCTCCGAGGGCCGCCGGAGGCTCGATCACGGACCGGACGACGAGAACCGACATGGACTGCGTCATCCAACCGCGCTCGCGATCCACGATCAGGTAGCCATCCAGCGACCCCGTCATGGTTCGGTGCCGGGCACCACCGGGAAGCTCCTCGGCATCGACGGCGTGGGAGAGCTCTCCGCTCATGGAGATGAAGGCCAGACGGCCGTACCGGCCCAGCGAATCGAGCCGGAACGTGGTCTTGAGGGACACCGGGCCGACGAGGCCCGGCCGGCCGGGGGCCGGCAGCTGCATCGTCTGCGTCCACTGTTCACCGACGGCAATGCGGCGTGGCGGAAGCGCGGCCGGCATCTGCGAGACGAGCGCCTGAATCTCCGGTTCGACCGCGCCGGTGCCGGGGAGCACCTCGGCCGCTCCGTCGTGCGCGATGCGCATGCGAACCTGCTGCCCCTGGAGCGCGCGCTCGATCTGCGCCTGCGCTGCCGCCGGCAGCTGAGGCGGAGTCGACGAGAGCGAGACCGAATCGGTAATCGTCAACACCGTCGTGCCGGTCGCATCGCTTCGCAGCACGATCGTGCGTGAATGCAGGGTCATGCTCGAGACGGCCGACAGGCTCGAGTCGGCGGCGCTCACTCTGGTCGTGCCGGTGACCTCCACCCGCTGCTCGAGGAGCATGGACAGCGTGTCCCCCGCCTTCGGGTTGATCTGAAGGAGCACGCTCTGCGCACCGGCGCTTTCGTGGGGCAGCGCACTCAGCAGCGCGAGCAGGGGCACGGTGAAGTGAGGACGCACCATCACCTCGTCAGAACCCGTACGGATCGTCTATCGGCGTCGATCGAAGCGGCGTGGCCGTAGCGCTAGGCGCGGCCTGCGAGCTGACGAGCGTCCGGAAGCGCCCGCGGAAGTAGGCCTTCACGTCGGCGGGGCGTGCCTGGACGGTCTCGTTGCGTGCCCGCAGGACGTCCTCCTCGGAGTGAATGCCGATCACGTCCTGCACGAAGCCGATCGTGATCGATGGATCGAGCGTCCGCAGGGAGCGAAGCACGGCGCTCTCGAGCGTCACGTCGACGGCCTGCGGATAGCGCTCGGCACCCTGGCGGCCCGTCAGGACCGCGGGGCGCGGAAATCGAACGAAGATCGGTTGCGCGAAGTGCGGATGGCGCACCATGAGTTGTCCCTTCTCCAGCGTCGCGAGCTTGGTGCGGGTCGCCGGGCTCAGCACGGCGTAGCCCGGAGTGGCGAGCTCGTCGGCATCCATGCGCCCGTACATGGCCGTTCCCGAATTCCCGACCACTCGCCGATGCACTTGCGAGCGGAACTGCTGCGCGCTGAACAGCACGAGGCCCAGATACCGGCCGCGTTCCGCGATGTCGAGCAGCATCTTGCGCACGTAGGTGTCCTGCCCATCGCTCGGCGCATACTTGTTCAACTCGTCCACGAACACGACGACGTGCTTCACGCCGAGGTCGCGCCGCTCCAGGTGCTCGCGCAGCTTGGAGACGATTCTGGCGAAGATCAGGTCCTGCGCATCCTCTTCCAGGGTCGCGACGTCCACTACGTACACCGCCCGGTCCTCGAAGCTCCCGAAGGGCAGGTCGCTGACGCTGCCGTCATCCGTCACGAGGCCGGCGCAGCGGGTCGAGATGTTGGAGAGCCGGTTGCGGACCTTCCGGATGGTCGCGATGTGGTGCGTCCGCCAGCTTTCGTTGCCGCCGCCCCGCGCGGCCTCCATCCCCTGGAGCACGTCGCGAAACCAGGCCTCCAGGTCCGCGAACGAACGCACCGCATGCGGGCGGCGAAGGATCGGGTCCTTGAACTCACGGTCGAGCACGCGCTCCTTGATGAAGTCGATGAGCGCGTCGGCCTTGGCGTCGACATCGTCCTTGTTGAGGAGGACTTCGGCGAACTGGAGCACCTCACGCAGCCCCCAGGTGAGCGGGTGCACGTTGTCGAGCAGCGCCTCGTTGGAGCGAAGCGTGTTGAGCGAGAAGCCGTCCGCCTTGTAGGGCGCGAAGTAGCGCACGCGCTCGAACGGCTCCGGCGCGACGCCCAGCTTCTCGTACAGGGCGAGGTCGCGCTCATCGAGCGTGCCGGCCTGGTCGAGGAAGCAGAGATCGGGACCCTTCACGTTGAAGCACACCGCGGCGATGGAGCCGCGACTCTCCGGGAAGTGCGTGAACAGGGAAGCGAGCAGCCACTCGACCGCGCTCGTCTTGGTCGCGAGCCCCGAGACGCCGGTGATGTTGAGGTGCGCAGCCTCGGGACCGACGAGAAAGTCGGCGTCGAGATAGATCGGGGAGTCCGTGCCGCCGGCGTGATAGATCCCGATAGGGATGCCGGTGGACGTCCCTTCCCCGAGGTAGCCATCCATCCTCAACCCGATGGCGACATCGGCATTGTCGGCCAGAAATACTTCGCCCATCGGAACGGGCTGAAGGGGCTCTTCCGGGATCTGCCGCAGTACGGCGGCGGTGTAGAGGCGAATCTCCGCGCGGTCCGTGGCGGCGTGCGTCGCGCGCCCGGGAACACCGTCGTGACCCAGCACGTCGTGCAGCGGCGACTGCAGGTCGGTGTAGCTGAACCCTTCGACGACGATGCCGTAGATCCGCGGGATGTGACCTTCGACCGGATGCGTGCCCTCCACGCGCACGATGGTTCCGATGCCGACCGGCGAGTCGAGCGCGGTCCAGAAATGGAACTCGTGCGGCGTATTGGGACGGCGTTCGGTGGCGACGACTCGGCCGAGGGCTTCGGACATCCTGGTCACGTTTGGAAGGTCGATGAGATGATCTCAGGAAATCGCGCGCAGGAATTCCTCACAGTCGCGAATGCCGTAGACCATCTTGTCCCAGCGCGCATCGGGCAGTGAGAGCGGCGCGGCCTCGGCCAGGATCCAGCGGGAAATTTCGTCGGCACGGGCGATCGCATCGACGCCGTCTGCGACCTCCACGCGCACCAGGCTCCACATCGGATCGCGCCCATCGGGCTCGCGGAGCCGCAGGTACCAGCTCGCCACCGGCGTGCGGCGCGACGACTCGACGCGGAAGACGCTCGAGCGCTCGCCGCGACGAAGGCCGAATACCGTTGTGATGGCCTCGCCTTCCGCATACAGCCGGCGGTGGCTCTTCACGACGCCGACCGCGCAGGTCGCGGTGGCGATGCGCTCGCTCCCACTGATGCCGCCATCGATGAACAGCGGCGCATTCATCAGGGAGCACCAGCGCTCGGCCAACTGCTGCTCGAGGCGTTCGCGCTGGGCCTGCACGAAGTGCACGGCCCGCTCGAGCAGCGCCAGCGGATGCCGGTTCGCCGGCCCCCGGTCGTCCCCGAGCGGTTGCGAGGTGTCGATCACGCACTGCTCGAACTCGGCGCCGAGCCGCCCGCCATCCGGGACGACGTCTAGCGGGAGGCACAGTCTACGTTCCGAGAGCTGCGCCCATGTCACGAGTCGGCGGTTGCGACGTTCGCGGATGACGGCGGCGACCGTGGCCGAGACGACGGGAGTCCCGCCCGGCAGGTACATCTCGACGCGGCTCTGCTGAATCCCATCGAGGAAGGCGGCGAACGCCGCGTGCGGCTCCGCGAGTATCCGATGAGCCCGCAGAGTCGTCCCTTCAAGGACTCGCGCGCCGAGCGTGCGGGGCGGCTCGACGTGTGTCGGCACGCGCTCGAGCACCTCGGCCCCGGCCAGCGGGCGGGCCTCGGGAACGCGGTCCACGAGGAAGCGAAGTGCTTCCCTCACCTTGGCTTCCCTTGCGGACGAACCGTACGACAGCACCGCTGAACCCTATGTCAGGTTTCCGTCGCGGCCACCGCGATCACCTCGGATCGATCAGGGCCACGATCGCCTCGTCGGCGTCGCGCCGGCCACCGGGCAGACTCGCGGGGTCGATGCTCGCGCTGTTGAGCATCCTAACGGTCGTGTCCGGGTGCGACAAGGCAAGAGCCCTGGCCGGCGGAGGCGGGGCCGAGGCCGCGGAGCCGCCGGCCTCGGAGCGGCTCGACCTGTCCCGGCAGCCCGAGATCCTGTTTCAGGTGTTTGGCGAACGAGATGACGCGCGCATGATACCGATTGCGGTGATCGAGGAGGGACGCCTCACGCCGATCGTACTCGCATCCGCGGGGTGGAGGCAGTTCGATGCCATGTACGGCAAGTCGGGCAAGGCCTATACACTCTACCGCGGTGGGCGCGCACTGGGAACAGCGACCGTGCGTCAGGGGATGTGGGAACGACCGGACGAGCCGCTCTACGCGCTGCCGAACTGCGTGCTCATGGTCCCGCTCTCACGGGTGCGGCTCGATACCCGAGCCCGGCTCGGATTCACAGTGGAAGCGCTGGCGTCGAACGCGACGCTCGGGCGCAGCGGCGGAGGCGGAGGGTCGATGGCGGCCGCCGAGATCGAACAGATCGCCCGCGGAATCGGCGAGATCGCGGCGCAGCGTGCGCGGATCGCCTCCGGCACCCTGGCCACGCTGTCGCTCAACGCCATTGCGATCGAGACGCGGAGCGGTGTTCCGCCCGCCGTGATCGCCACGTTCACCGATCCGAAGGCCGAGGAGCGCGAGGCGAGCGGGGGAAAGACGGCGAGCATCTTCGCGATCGGCGAGCAGGGCGAGGATGGCGTCTATCAGATCGCGTTCAGCCACATCGTGAACGGCGCGGCCGACGACGCCGATTACCGTCGCTACATCGACCACCTCGACAT
This sequence comes from uncultured Gemmatimonadaceae bacterium, assembly GCA_964385525.1. Lineage (GTDB taxonomy): Bacteria > Gemmatimonadota > Gemmatimonadetes > Gemmatimonadales > Gemmatimonadaceae > DATKCV01. The sequence continues at coordinate 6,697 of CAYLPM010000079.1, read as the reverse complement.
CGATGCGGACGGCACCGATGAGATCGTGCTCGAAGGCTGGGATACGCGAGGATCCAGTTTTCTTTCGGTGCTGCGCTCGAGCGGCGGCCGGTGGAGCGAGATGTTTCGGTCGCGTGGGCAGTGGTGCCTCGACCGAGGCTAGCCAGCGCACCGCCGAGGTCGTAGTCCGGATGACGACCGGCACTCCTCGGGTCGCGTCCGCGGCGTTACCGGACGACCCCGATCGCGACGCCGTCGTGCGTCGGCACCACGATCCCCAGCAGCCTCGGGTCCGTCGCGAAGCGGCGGTTGAACTCGCGCACGGCGCGCGTCGCATCGTCATCGCTCTTCTCATCGAGCACGCGACCACCCCACAACGCGTTGTCGGCGATGATCAGACCGCCGGGACGCACGAGGCGGAGTCCCCACTCCAGATAGGTGGGGAGCGGCTCCTTGTCGGCGTCGAGAAAGATCGCGTCGAAGCGCTCGCCATCGAGCGCTGGAAGCAGGTCGAGCGCCCGTCCGGTGCGGATCTCGACGCGCTCGGCGATGCCCGCGCGCACGAAATACCGGGCCGCGAACTCGGCGTGCGTCGGGTCGAGCTCCAGGGTGAGCAAGCGGCCGCCGATCGACGGAAGCGCCCTCGCGATCCAGATGCCCGAGTATCCGCCGAGGGTGCCGACCTCGAGGACTCGCCGCGCGCCGATCGCCGTCAGCAGTACCTGGAGCAGCCGCCCCATGTCGGGCGAGATGGAGATCGGGGGGAGGCCCGTCCGATCCGCCTCCTCGCGGAGTGCGAGCAGGACGTCGTCCTCCCTGCCGAAGAGACCCGCGAGATAGGCGCCGACGTCGTCGCTCACTCGATCCCGATGTCCCACGCCTGCTCGAGATCCTTGGCCGAGTAGGCGCGAAAGGCAGTGAGCGTCTGCGTGCGCACGAGTCCCTGGACCGTCGGGAAGACCTCGGTCACGACGCGGGCGATCTGCTCGTATTCGGGGACCTTCACGATCGCCACGAGATCCCAGTCGCCGGAGACCGAGTAGACCTCGGTGACACCCTCGATCCCCGCGATCTTCATGGCCACGCGCGGGATCAGGGTCGGCTCGGCGCGGATGAGCACGATGGTGGTGATCACGCGTGCACCGCGCGCGTGAAAGAAAGACTCGTGGTCACCGCGGCACCACGACGGCTCGGGTGTGGATCGTCATCCTTCTCCTTCCGGGAGCGGCGGGACGTTGAGGAGCCAGAGGCCGGTGAGACTGCCCGATGGATCGACGTCGAGCAGCAGGTCGCGACCGATTCGAACGGTGCGTGCCGTGCGCAGCGAGCCGACGCGAAAGTGGACGGTGCGAATGCCGGCATCCGACTCGGCGACGATCGGCGTGTTCACCTCGACACTCGCGACCGCGCCGTTGCCGGTCCCGCGCGCGGGCACCGTGACGCGGACGTCCTCCACTTCCGTGGGAACCCGCAGCGCCGGAAGGCGACGCAACTCGGGCCACACCGCCACCTCGACGCTGTGAATGCATCCCTTGGCTACATCGAGGTTGAGCCACGAGCCATCTCTGCCCTGGAACTCGACGGTACCCGACAGTCCGTCGCTCCCGTTCCGGTCTTCGAGGGTCGCGATCAGGATCTCGGTGTCCGCATCCCATCGATACTCGACCGCGGGCGGCATCCCGCTGGCGGGCTCGATCTGCACGGCGATTCTCACGACGCGTCTCCTCGTCAGGACTCGAATCTGCGCTCCGCCGGCCGTTCGCGCGAGCGCGGACGATTGCGCGGACGCGCATCCCGTTGCGGCGGACCAGCCGCGCCGGCGGTGCCTCGCGGTGCGCTCCGTCGCGCCACCTCGCGCAGGTCCCACCGCCCTCCGTCGCCTCGCGCCGCTTCGCGCCGGTCGCCGGAGCGAGGGGAGAGAATAGCGCCGCGCACTCGTCGCCGGTAGAGTGGTGCCGGCGCGACCGATCGCGCCAGGAGACGGCCGCGCCCACCAACCGCGTCAGTGGACGCGCCGGCGAAGCGTCAGACGCCGAACGAATCGGCGCCGGTCGGCGCATCGCCGAGGCTCGCCGAGGACTCGCGGGCGGACGCCCAGGCGGCGATCACGCGCCGTGCCCCCTCGACGACCTGATCCATCGGAGCGGCGTACGAGAGTCGCACCCAGTTCGGCGTCCCAAAGGCACCGCCCGGGACGATCGCCACCTCGTGATGCTCGAGCACCTCGCGCGCGAAGTGCGTTCCCGGATCGGGATCGCCGGCGAACGTCTCTGATACGTCCAGATAGAGGTAGAACGCGCCGCCGGGCTCGATGAAGCGGAGTCCCGGGGTCGCGCGCAGCTCGGTGAGGACCGCATCGCGCCGGGCACGGAATTGTCCGACCATCGAGGCGATCGCGCGATCCGCCGGCCCGGTGTCCCGTAGTGCGGCGAGCGCCGCCGCCTGGGAGACCGAGCTCGCGTTCGACGTCGTGTGCGACTGGAGCGCCGTCATGGCGGCCGCGAGCGGCGCGGGGGCAATCGCCCAGCCGATCCGCCAGCCCGTCATCGCGTACGCCTTCGCGACGCCATCGATCACGACGAGGCGATCGCGCTCCGTGGCGACGTCGAGGATCGACGGCGCGGGCGACTCGTACGTGATTCGCCGGTAGATCTCGTCGCTGAGCACCCACCACCCCTTCTCCGCCGCTAGCGCGAGGATGGAGGCCAGTTCCTCCGCCGAATAGATGGAGCCCGTGGGATTGCACGGCGAATTCAGCATCAGCCCGCGCGTTCGCGGCGTGCAGGCCGCGCGGAGTGCGTCCGTGTCGACCTTGAGGCCGCGCGCGGGGTCTCCCGCGACCTCGATCGCGGTCGCGCGCGCGAGCGCGATCATCTCGAAGTAACTCGTCCAGCTCGGGGTCGGGATGAGCACCTCGTCACCCGGCCCGAAGAGCGAGAAGCACGCATTGAACAGCGCCTGTTTCGAGCCCGTCGACACGACGATGTCCGCCGGCTCGACCGCGTCGCCTCCGAACCGCGACGTGGCGTGGGCGGCAATGGCTTCCCGGAGAGGCGGAATCCCCGCCGTCGCGGTGTAGCGCGTGGCGCCCTCGTCGATCGCGCGTTGCGCCGCCTCGCGGATGAACGCCGGCGTATCGAAGTCCGGCTCGCCCGCGCCGAGGTCGATGACGGGGCGCCCCGACGCTCGGAGCGCGCGCGCGCGCGCGGAAACGGCGATCGTGGCGGACTCGCGCATCGTGGCGATGTTGGCGGAGGGCGCGTAGGCACGCGTCATGAGGAACGGGTCGGCGGTGAGTGATCGGATAGCGTCCGGCATCGGTCGACCGGATCGCCGCCTGCTGTCGAAGCGGAGCGCGTCGACACGCGGAGGGGCGACTCTCCGACAGCGAGTAGAGCGGACGGCTGCGGACGGCTACCTTTGGGTTCCGGCCTTTAAGGCTAAGCCGCCGGGCCGGGAGTTCAACTGTTTGACATCGAGAGGTCGCTGTGGCGGAGCACGACGAGCGCAAGGCAGCCCCGATCGCGGAGGCGGGTGCCGAGGAAGGCGCGCCACCTCGGGCAGGCGTGGTCGCGCGCAACCAGAACGTGGTGTACACGCTGCCGTTCGACGCCGCGTCACTGGCGCAGGTGCTGACGCCCGTGATCGAGCGCGTCGAGGCGCAGATCACGGAGCCGCAGGTGCTGATCGTCGCCCCCGACGCGGACACGGGGCTCACGGCCGCTCGCGTGGCATCCCGGATCGCGGGCGATCGCGGACTCACCGTGCTCCCGGCCACGGGCACGGCGCGGGCCGCGCGCGTCCTCCGCGCGCGCCCGGCGCACGTCATCGCCGGTGCGCCCGCAGAGGTGCTGGACCTGATTCAGGGCTCGACCCTGAAGCTCGAGCGCGTTCGCGTCCTGGTGCTGGCCTGGCTGGATGACGTGCTCGCGACCGGCGCCGACGCCGCGCTCGAATCGATCATGAACGAGGTGCCCAAGGATGCCGCGCGGATCGTCATCGCGAGCCGCCTGACGGAGCCCGTAGAGGCGTTCGTCGAGCGCTACCTGCGACGAGCTCGACGCGTCGGCGAGGGCGCCGGTGTTGCGCCGGAGCCGGTGGCACTGCGCTACCTCGCGGTCGCAGGCGCGGCGCGCCCGAGCGCGCTGCGGCGCCTGCTGGACGAGTTGGATCCGCCGAGCGCGGCGATATTCGTCCGATCGACGGAGTCGGAGGCCGAGGTCGCCGCGCTGCGTCGAGTGCTCGGATACTCGGGCGATGACACGGTTCGGGTCATTCGCGGCGCTGGGGACGCGGTCGCCGGCGCGGCCAGGGAGTCGGCCGCCATCGATGAAGGCGCCGGCGGCGCAACAGATACCGCGCCGGGCCCCGGACGTGGAGGGGCGGCGCTCCTGATCCTCTACGACCTGCCGGGTTCCCGCGAGGAGCTTCGCGCGGTCCTCGGCGACGGCTCGGCGAACGTCGTCGCCCTCGTGCACGCGCGACAGCTAGAGCTGCTGCGACATGTCGCTGGCCACGGTGTGATCACGCCGCTGGTGCTCTCCACGGCAGCCGCCGGTGCCCACTCGCGTGAGGAGCGGATGCGCGAACAGCTACGTGAGGTGCTGCGCGAGGGACCACCGTCGCGCGAGCTGCTCGCGTTGGAGCCGCTGCTCGAGGAATACGACGGAGTGGAGGTCGCCGCGGCGGCGCTGCGGCTCCTCGAGCGGGAACGCGAACAAGTGCTCGCGCGCGACCGCGCCGTCCGCCGCGGGCCGGATGCCGGGACCGGCGGTGGAGCGGTGGGGGTGGCAGGGGCACCGTCGTCCGGCGAGTGGACCAAGGTCTTCGTCAACGTCGGGGAGCGCGACAACGTCCGCGCCGGCGATCTCGTCGGCGCGATCACGGGAGAAGCCGGATTGACACGCGAGCAGATCGGGCGCGTGGAGCTGCGCGAGTCGCACACGCTCGTGGAGATCGAGCCGGGGCAGGCCGAGCGCGTGGCGGAGCGTCTCACCGGGACGATGATTCGCGGGCGTCGCGCCGCGGCACGCGTGGATCGCATGGCGCACGAGCGGGGCGGACCTCGCGACGGCGGTTCGCGTGGGGGTGCGAAAGGAGGTGCCCGTGGCGGGGCGCGCGGCGGCTACGGCGCCGCGGGTGGCGCGGGTGGCGCGGGTGGCGCGGGTGGCGCGGGTGGCGCGGGCAGGGGGCGCGGAGCCCCGCGTGATCGCGCCGGGGGCGGGGCGCGCGCCGCCGGGGGCGGGGCAGGCACCGCCGGCGGACGGAGCAGGTTCGGCGAAGGGCGAGATCGGAGCGATCGCCCGCCCCGGGACCGGAGCGATCGCCCGCCGCGCGCCCGCGGGGACCGCGGCGACGGCAGCGAACGAGGCGAAGGCGCAGAACGAGCCGAGCGCGCGGAGCGCGGACCGCGCGACCAGGTGGCGCGTCGTCCGCGACGCGAGGATCGCGAGTGAGCGCAGGGCCGTATCACGGAGCCGGTGGCTGGATCGAGGTCATCAGCGGCGTGATGTTCAGCGGCAAGAGCGAGGAGCTGATCCGTCGGGTGCGCCGCGCGATCATCGCGCGCCGAAAGGTGCAGGTCTTCAAGTCTCACCTCGACGAGCGCTACGCGGGGATCTACTCGATCTCGAGCCACGACGGCCGCACGGTCGAGGCGCTCCCGGTGGACTCCTCGGCGCAGATCGTCTCATCGCTCGACCCCTCGGCGCACGTCGTCGCGATCGACGAGGCGCAGTTCCTGGATGTCGCGATCGTCGATGTCGCGTCCGCGCTGGCGTCGCGCGGTCGCCGCGTCATCGTCGCCGGCACGGACACCGATTTTCGCGGCGAGCCGTTCGGCCCGATGCCGCAGCTCATGGCCGTCGCGGAGGTGGTCGACAAGCTCCACGCCATCTGCGTGATCTGCGGGAGCCAGGCCAGCCGCAATCAGCGGCTGATCGAGGGAAAACCGGCGCGGTACGAATCGCCGACGATCATGGTCGGCGGGCAGGAATCGTACGAGGCACGATGCCGCCACTGTCACCAGGTACCGCGGAAAGACGAGGGGCAGGGGCGATTGTTCTGACGCCTCCGGCCGCCCTCACGTCATCCGCGTCGATCCCCCGTGCGCGAGCCGCAGAAACTCATCGCGCGTCTTCGCATCATCCCGGAACGTCCCGCGCACGGCCGACGTGATCGTCCTCGAGTTCTGTTTCTCCACGCCGCGCATCATCATGCACAGGTGGTACGCCTCGATCACCACGCCCACGCCGCGCGGCCGCAATGCGTCCTCGATCGCTTGCGCGACCTGCTCCGTCAGCCGCTCCTGCACCTGGAGCCGGCGGGCGAAGATCTCGACGATCCGCGCGACCTTGCTCAGGCCGACGATCCGGCCATCCGGGATGTAGGCGACGTGCGCCTTGCCGAAGAACGGCAGCACGTGGTGCTCGCAGAGCGAGTACATCTCGATGTCGCGCACCATGATCATGTTCGCGTGCGATTCCTCGAACACCGCATCGCCGACGACCTCCTCGACGTCGAGGCGGTAGCCCCGTGTGAGCCAGGTCAGCGCGTTCGCCACGCGCTGCGGCGTCTTGCGCAACCCTTCGCGCCGCGGATCCTCCCCGAGCAGCTCCAGCATCCGGTGCACGAGGCTCTCGAACTCCTCCTGCCTCGCCGGCGCGGGATCGAGGTCGAGTCCCCAGTCGCTCGGCGGACCGACCAGGTCGTCGTCATC
>CAYLPM010000078.1:0-7551 GCA_964385525.1 uncultured Gemmatimonadaceae bacterium | reverse complement strand
AGCGGTGCGCCCGCAAACGAGGCGGGCGGGAGTGGTACAACGCGGACGGGCCGGGGAGGCTCCCCGGCCCGTAAAAGTACCGGCTTCACAGAGTTGTAGCAACTACACGCGTGGCGCTGGCGCGCGCGCGTGAGATCAGGGAAGTTGCCAGTTGTAGGTCGCCGTCAGCACGATCGCCTCGCCGCGTTGCGCCCGGTACGTCCGTTGGCCATCCTGCGTTCGCGCACTGATGCGCACCGACGCGCCCGAGGGCACCCCGGGAACCGCCATCTGCTGCGACGACCCCGCCGCGACCGAGCCCACGAGCATCTCGCTGCCCTGGTGCTCGACGTAAATGTTCACGGCCTGGTTCAGATTGTTGGTCACGGCCAGGAAGACCTGGCTCGGCGTCGGCTGTCCCGTTCTGACCTCGACCTGCCGCGGGCCGCACGCGGCGGTCAGCGCCACGAGCACACCGACCAGCATCGCTCTCATCGTCCCCGCCTCCATAGCATGGTTTGTGGAGTGCCGGCCCCGGTGCACCGACGCCTCGTGCGAAGGGTAGGTGCAAGAGCTGTGCACGAGGCGAACGCCTCACCGATATAGCAGGTACTCCCTCACGCGCGAGCGCCACCTCGCGACCTCCGGCACATCCCGGTCGACAACGGTATCCGGATTTTCCCCCCGGAGCAACGCCTCCCGCGCCTCCGGCGAGCCGAATCGGAGGTCGAACGTCTGGTCCCGGATCCGGAGCGAGTCCCCGCTCGTTCGCGCGATCGCCCAGAGCAGCGCCGCGCCGACGCGGCCGGCGTGCAGCCGATCGCGGTCCGTCACCACGATCCGGATGCCCGGAATCCGCTGGCCGCCATACTTGCCATCCGTCGGCTGCTGGGGTGTGAACGGATCCGATTCGAAGCGCACGCCGTCGAGCTCCAGGTCCTCGAGCAGTGCCACCGACGCCTCGCTCTGAAGCCACGGGGCACCGAGCCGCTGAAAGGCATCCGGCATGCCCCGCCCCACCGAGAGGTTCGTGCCCTCGAACGGCACCAACGCCGGATACACCAGGGCGCTCGTCAGCGAGGGCATGTTCGGCGACGGTTTCACCCACGGAAGGCCCGTCTCATCGAACCACATGTCGCGCCGCCATCCGCTGGCCGGCATCACTCGCAGGTCGGCGCCGATGCCCAGCACGTGATTGAAGAAGCGCGCGAGCTCGCCCATCGTCATTCCGTGCCGAAGGGGCGTCGGGTATAATGCGTACGCGCGACCCTGCCGCTGCGGCGTCGGATCCTCGGGGTTGGCGAGCGCGGAGTCCAGCATCGGACCGTTCATCGCGCCGGTGATGGGGTTCGGGCGGTCGAGCACGATCATCGGGATGCCATTGCGCTTCGCCGCGCGCATCGAGTAGATCATCGAGCCCACGTACGTCCACGTCCGCGTTCCGATGTCCTGGAGGTCGAACACCAGCACGTCCAGATCGCGCAAGGTGCTGTCCGGCGGCGGGAGCGTCGTCGACCCATAGAGCGAATGGATGGGCAGCCCCGTCCGGTCGTCGATCCCGCTCGCGATGTTCGTCCGGTCCTCTGTCCCGCGGATCCCGTGCTCCGGAGAGAAGAGCGAGACCAGCCGCACGCCCGCCGCCCGCGCCCGCTCGGAGCTGGCCAGGAGATCGATGTCGGACACCCCGTGCTCGTCGAGGCCACTCTGGTTGGTGAGCAGTCCGATGCGCTTGTCGCGGATGAGGTGGATGCTGTCCTCGAGGAGCACGGTGATCCCGGGCCGCACGGTCGCGCGCCCGAAGAAGGACCGCGTGTCATCGCCGCTCGCGGAAGCACCGCGCGCGCAGGCGAGCGATCCAGCGAGACCCGTCGCCGTGATCGCGATGACGCCCCCCACCACGAACCGCCTCCACCGCCGAGCTTCGTGTCGCCTCGCCATCGCCTGATCGCTCCGCTGTCGCTCCTCGGCCTGCTCGTGATCGCCGCATCGTTCCCCGGCAATCTGCGCGGCGACCCGCCCGCTGGTCCAGTGGGGGCACGAATGGACTCCCTGCCCGACTGGGCGCGCTGGGCCGATTCGGTGCTCGCCACGCTCTCGCTTCGCGGCAAGGTCGGGCAGATGATGATGCGCTGGATCCCGGGCACCGTCGCGGGCGACGGCAGCGCCGAGTTCAGGAACGCGCGCCGCTGGATCACCGAGGATTCGCTCGGCGGCTTCATAATCTCGATCGGCTCGCCCGACGCCCTGGCGCGGACGACGAACTCGTTGCAGGGTCTCTCGCGCGTGCCCCTGTTGTTCGCGGCGGACTTCGAGATGGGCTCGGGGCAGCGGCTCATTCCGGGGGGCGCGGCGTTCCCCTTTCCGATGGGCATCGCCGCGACGGGCGATACGACGGCGAGCTGCACGCACGGCCGCATCACCGCGACGGAAGCACGTGCCGTCGGCATTCACTGGACGTTCGCGCCCGACGTCGACATCAACCGGCTCGCCGACAATCCGATCGTCAACATCCGGTCGTACGGCGAGACGCCGGAAACGGTCGCCGCCTTCGCCGCGACGTTCATCCGGTGCGCCGAGGCGGCCGGCCTCTTCACGACGGCCAAGCATCTCGTCGGCACGGGCGAGACGACCGTCGATTCGCACCTCGCGCTCCCGGTCCTGCCATTCGATCGCGCGCGCCTGGACTCAGTCGACTTCGTGCCCTTCCGCGCGGCACAAGCGGCCGGCGTGACCGCGATGATGAGCGGACACGTGGCGCTCCCGCTCGTCTCGGGCGACTCGGCTCCGCTCACGCTGAACCGGGCGCTGCTCTCCGGAATCGTTCGCGACGAGTGGGGCTTCGACGGCGTGCTGGTCACGGATGCGATGTGGATGGGCGGTGTCACGAGGACGCCGGGATATTCGGCCGGCCGGGCCGCCGTGGGCGCCATTCAGGCGGGGAACGATCTGATCCTCGATCCCCGGGATCATCCGGCCATGATGGCGGCCATCGTCGCCGCCGTCCGCGACGGAGAGCTCACCGAGGCGCGCATCGACTCGTCCGTGCGCCGGCTCCTCATCCTCAAGGCCAAGGCGGGGCTCGGGCGCGATCGATTCGTCGATGTGGCGCAGGCCGCCCGGGTCGTCGGCTCGCCGCAAACCGACGCGCTGGTCGCCGACATCGCGCGACGATCCCTCGTGCTCGCGCGCGACCGCGCCCGGCTCGTGCCGATCGACACGTCGGTTGTCCGCCGCGTGCTGGTCGTGTCATACCTCGACGAAGGGATGGAGCCGGCGCCGGAGTTGCGGCCGTCGGAAGCGCTCGTCGCGGAGCTGCGCCGCCTCCTCGAGCCCGGCGGTGCAGTCATCGAGAGCGCCGTGACCACGCGTGCCACGACCACGGCGCGCTACTCGGCTCTCGTCACGCGCGCCGCCGCGGCCGATCTCGTCATCCTGGCGCCCTTCATCCGCCCGCTGGCCGAGCGCGGGACGATCGGTTTGCCGCCCTCCGTCGACCGCTTCTTCGAGCGCGCCCTTGCGCGCCAGCCGCGCACGATCATCGTCTCCTTCGGCGATCCCTACCTCATCCGCCAGCTTCCCGATACCGGCAGCTACCTGCTCGCATGGAATCCCTGGTCGTCCTGGTCCGAGCGCGCCGTGGCGCGCGCCCTCGTCGGCACCGCGCCGATCTCGGGGCGGCTCCCCGTCTCGCTCGGCGAGGGGATGCCGCGCGGAATCGGCATCGGCGTGCCCGCGATCCGTCCGGAGAGGCCCCCGATGCGTCGCGATGACACCGCGATCGAGACGCTGCGCGACACCCTCCAGCGCTTTCTCGATCAGGCGGTGCGCGACAGCGCGTTTCCGGGTGCCGTCGCCGTCGTCGGCGACGCCGGCGGCATTCTCGCGAGCGCGAGCGCCGGAACGCTCGACTGGACGCCTTCGCCACGGCCGGGCCTGGGAACGCTCTGGGACATCGCGTCGCTGACCAAGGTGGTCGGATTGACCACCGCGATCATGCGCCTCACGGAGGCGGGGACTCTGTCGCTCGACGCGCCCGTGCAGCGCTACCTCCCCGAATGGACGGGGCCGGGGAAGGAGCGTGTCACCGTGCGCGATCTACTCACGCACACGACGGGGTTGCCGGCGTTTCGCAGACTGTATCTGGAGACGACCGATCGCGACACGCTGATCTCGATGGTGGTCGAGACGCCACTCGACACCGTGCCGGGCGCGCGGATGGTGTACAGCGACTTCGGGCTGATTCTCGCCGGACGGATCGTCGAGCGGGTGACCGGCGAGCTGCTGGACCGCCATCTCGCTGGCGCGGTGTTCGAGCCGCTCGGCATGCGCGAGACGCGCTACCGCCCGCCACCCGAGCTCCTGGCGCGCATTGCCCCGACCGAGTTCGATCCGTGGCGCGGGCGGCACGTCCATGGCCAGGTGCACGACGAGAACACCGCCGTGATGGGTGGCGTGTCGGCCCACGCCGGGCTGTTCAGCACCGCCCGCGACCTGGCTCGCTTCGCGCGCATGTACCTGAATCGCGGCACTCTGGACGGCGTGCATTTCCTCGATCCGCGTACGATCGCGCTCTTCACGCGCGTGCAGGATCCGGCGCTCTCCCATCGTGCCCTCGGGTGGGAGACGCCCACCGGTGCGAACAGCGCCGGCCGCCGGCTCTCGGCGGCGGCGTTCGGGCACACCGGATTCACCGGAACGTCGCTGTGGATTGACCCCGAAAACGAGCTGTTCGTCCTGCTGATGTCGAATCGCGTGAACCCGTCGCGCGAGAATCGCCGGGTGTACGACCTGCGTGGCGCGCTCGCCGACGCGGTGATGGACGTGCTCGCTCCGACGGTTCCTGCCTTCCCCACCGTGCCCACTTCGACGCCATGATCATCACTCCGCTCGACTGGGCGATCGTCGCCGCGTACTTCGCGGTCACGATCGGAATCGGGCTCCTGTTCACACGCCGCGGAAGCTCGAGTCTCGAGGAATATTTCATCTCCGGCCGCAACGTCCCGTGGTGGCTCGCCGGCCTGTCGATGGTCGCCACGACCTTCGCCGCCGACACGCCGCTCGTGGTGACGGGGCTGGTCGCGGCCAACGGCGTCGCCGGCAACTGGCTGTGGTGGAACATGGTCATGAGCGGGATGCTCACCGTGTTCTTCTTCGCGCGCCTGTGGCGGCGCGCAAGGGTGATGACCGATGTCGAGTTCGCGGAGATTCGCTACAGCGGCCGGCCGGCAGCCTTTCTTCGCGGGTTTCGCGCCGCCTACCTCGCGACGCTCGTCAACCTGATCATTATCGGCTGGGTAACGCGAGCGATGATCAAGGTACTCGAGATCTCGCTCGGCATCTCGCCGTGGACGGCGATCTTCATCTGCTTCGTGATCGTCGTGCTGTACTCGGTCGCGGCCGGCCTGTGGGCCGTGCTCTGGACCGACGCGATCCAGTTCGTGCTGATGATGGTCGCCGTCATCGCGCTCGCGGTGTATGCGGTCGAGGCGGTCGGTGGCATGACGGCGCTGAAGGAGGGACTGGCGACGCGTTTCGGCAGCGAGCGCGCGGCGCTCTCGGTCCTCCCGCTGACGTTCACGGCGGAGGGGATCACGGCCTACGCGTGGATGCCGGTCATGACGCTCGCGGTGTACCTCTCCGTGCAGTGGTGGGCCACGTGGTACCCGGGCGCGGAGCCGGGCGGGGGCGGCTACATCGCCCAGCGCATTTTCTCGGCGCGCACCGAGCGCGATGGGATGCTCGCCGTGCTCTTCTTCCAGATCGCGCATTACGCGATCCGGCCGTGGCCGTGGATAGTCACCGGGCTCGCGACCGTGCTCCTCTACCCCACGCTGGAGGACAGGGAGGCCGGCTACGTCCACGCGTTCGTCGATCATCTCCCGCCCGGATGGCGCGGCGTGATGCTCGCGGGCTTCGCGGCCGCGTACATGTCGACGATGAGCACGCAGCTCAACTGGGGCGCGTCGTACCTCGTGAACGACGTCTACCGACGGTTCATCAGGAAGGGTGAGACCGATCGTCACTACGTCAATGCGTCGCGGCTGGCGACAGTGTTCCTCTTCGGCGGCGCCATGCTGGTCTCGTGGCAGATCTCGTCGATCGAGGGCGCGTGGCGGTTCCTGATCTGGATCGGGGCCGGAACGGGGCTCGTATTCATCCTCCGGTGGTACTGGTGGCGGATCAACGCCTGGTCGGAGATCAGCGCGATGGTCGCCTCGTTCGTCACCTCCATGGTCGCGATTCAACTCGCGCCGCGGCTGGTGCCGGGAGGCGGCCCGAACGCCGACACGGTGGTGACGCTGATCACCGTGGGCGTCAGCACGATCGTCTGGGTTGCGGTCACATATCTGACCTCCCCGGAACCGGATCACGTGCTCTCCGCTTTCTACGAGCGTGTTCGCCCCGGTGGACCCGGCTGGGAGAGGATTTCCCGGAAGCTCGGCCACGGCCGTGAGCCGATTCCGGGCGGAGCGCTGGCCTGGACGAACTGGGTGGCCGGCGTCGTGGCGGTCTATTCTTCGCTGTTCGGCATTGGGCGGCTGATCTTCGGGGATTACGGGGTCGGGTTCGCAATGCTCGTGGTGGCCGCACTCGCGTTCGCGTGGATCGGGCGCTCTCTGAGGCGCGAGGTGCCGGCGGAGCCCCCGTCGGCGCGGCGCGCTGCTTGATGCAACGTCCGGTGGCAGCTAGATTTAACACACTGTCGCGGCGGGCCAGCCCCCGTCGCTTACCGAGTGGAGGATGTCGATGAGCACGACTCAGCAGCCCGACGTGATGCTGTCGGTGACGGATGCCGCGGGCGCAGAAGTGCGTCGCTTCATGGAGATGGAAGGCGTGGATCCGGCCACGGGCGGACTCCGCGTCAGCGTACAGCCGGGCGGATGCAGCGGCTTCAAGTACGGTCTCGTTCTCGAGGACCAGAACGCCGAGGACGACTTCGTCCTCGACCACTCCGGCTATCGCGTTTTCGTCGACCCGTTCTCGGCGCAATACCTGAACGGTGTCACGATCGACTACGTCTCGTCGATGCAGGGATCGGGATTCACGTTCAAGAATCCAAACGCAACCGGCGGGTGCGGCTGCGGCAGCTCGTTCAACGCCTGACCGCTTCCGCAGACATGGCAGCTTCGGTTCCAGGCGCCGCCACGGTCGTCGGCACCGCTGAGGAGGCCCGTGATCCGGCGTCGGATCGCGGGCCTCTTCGCATCGCACCGCACGGCTTCCTCTCCCGCGAACGCATCCGCACGGTGGTCGTCGACGACCACGAGGACATAGCCCGGCTCGTCGCCGGACGCATCGCGACGCTGATCCGGGAGCGCGAGGCGGCCGGCGAGCGCGCCGTGCTCGGCCTCGCCACCGGCTCGACCCCGATCGGCGTGTATCGCGAGCTCATCCGCCTGCATCGCGAGGAAGGGCTCGGGTTCGGGCACGTGGTGACGTTCAACCTCGACGAGTATTACGGCGTCCGGCCGGACAACCTCCACTCGTACCACCGGTTCATGTGGGAGAATCTCTTCTCCCACATCGACATCGATCCCCGCAACGTGCACATCCCCGATGGCACGACGCCGC
>CAYLPM010000077.1:0-7523 GCA_964385525.1 uncultured Gemmatimonadaceae bacterium | reverse complement strand
GGCTGCGCCGACGGCCCGGGATGGATCGCCGCACCGCTCGGCCGGCACGCGCCTCAGCGACGTCCGCTAGACGAGGTGTCGCTCCCGTCGTGCGAAGAGCTTGAACACGATCCAGGCGAGGCCCGCGATCACGAGCAGCGTCATCGCCACGCGCAGGATTGCGAAGCCGATGCCGAAGACGGCGCCCACCGCGCCCACCGCGAGCCCGACCGCCGCGCCGACGACGATCAGGATGGCCATCAGCGGGACACCGATGACGGCCAGCACGATCACGACGGGAATGGCGAGGAGGCCTGCGACCAGCGCGATCGGGAGCCCCATCGCGATCATCAGAAAGCCGAGCGGCGCGAGGACAGTCAGCGCCAGCACGCCGAAGAGAACCAGTTTGAGCAGTTTCCGCAGCACGATTCATCCGCTCCTGAGTGCACCTGCAAACCGTACGTCCCAGCCCGGATGGGGTTTCAGCGGCCGCCGCCTCCGACGAAAACGCCGCCCGGTGAGAGCGGCGGCAGTCGCGCGCGAAGCCGGGGCGCTCACAGCTCGACCGGACGCCGAGCCTCGAACGACCGCGGGGTCATCTCGACACCACGGATCTCGGTGAGCGGGACGGTGCGAAACTCGTCGCGGAAATAGGAGAACGCGTACAACAGTCCATCACGGATCGCGTACGGCTCCATCTCCCGCTCGTACTCCCGGTCGGCGACGTCGCTGCCAAACTGGATCAGCACCCGCCGGCGCTGGCGCGCGGCGTCCCGCAGGACGGCTTCGATGTCCGACACGGCGCCTCCTGGGTTGAACGAGAGCGAGTCGTTGTGACCGGCACCCAGCCGGGGCGGCGGGGACACGGGTCGGGGGCCGCACCGGTCGTGCCACGGGCGACCTCCGCAATATGGGCGTTCGCGCGCCATCGGAGAAGTCCCGCCCGGGACCTCGACCACGGGAGTGCGTCTCCGCTGCCTTCGCCCTTACACCACCGGCGTTCCCGGGAGATATTCGGGAAAGCGCCGCGGCGCCCCGTCGCCGCCCCGTCGCCGCATCGCTCGCCGACGCGCGCGTGCCGCGCCGAACGCCACGCATCCCACCCGGAGCCTCGCCGATGTCCGTCGCCCACATTCGCACACTCGCGTTGATCGCGCCGTTCGTCCTCGCCACCCTAGCGGCCAGCGGGCACGCCCAGCAGGGCCGCCCCGATGTGTCGGGGCGCGAGGCCGCCGTCGTCGCGGGACATCCACTGGCGGCGGCCGCGGGCGCCGATGTGTTGCGCCGTGGCGGCAACGCCGTGGACGCAGCGATCACGATGGCGGCGGTGCTCGCCGTCGTCCGCCCGCACATGAATGGCGTCGGCGCCGACAACTTCATGCTGATCCACGCCCCCGCCACCGGGGAGACGCACGCGTTGAACGGAAGCGGACGCGCCGGCTCGCGCGCCACGCCCGCGCTCTTTCGCCAGCGCCGACTCGACGAGATCCCGTCGTCCGGCGTAATGTCGGTCTCCGTCCCCGGTGCCGTGCGCGGATGGGAGGATGCGCTCCGGCGCTTCGGGACCATCTCGCTGGCCGACGCGCTGGCCCCGGCGATCCGGTACGCCGAGCAGGGCTTTCCCGTGTCGACGCGCCTCTCGCTCGACATCGCGGGCGAGCAGCGCCGCATCGCGCGTGACACGGCGATGGCCCGCACGTTCCTCGTGGACGGGCGCGCGCCCGAGCCGGGCACCGTCCTCCGCCAACCGGAGCTCGCGCGCACGCTGCGCGCGATCGCGGTTGGCGGAGCAGACGCCTTCTATACCGGCGCGCCGGCGCGTGCGATCGCCGACTTCATGACGCGCGAAGAGGGGCTCGTGACGCTCGACGACATGCGCGCGCACCGCTCGACGTGGACGCAACCCATCGAGACGACCTATCGCGGGCATCGCGTGCTGGCCTTCCCTCCCAACACGCAAGGCGTGGCCGTGCTCGAGATGCTCAACATCGGCGAGCAGTTCGACCTCCAGGCGATGGGACACAACTCGGCGGCGTACATCCATGCGCTCGTCGGCGCGACGCGGCTCGCCTACGAGGATCGCGACGCGAACGTCGCCGATCCGGCGTTCGTCGATGTCCCGGTCGGGCGCCTCATCTCCAAGCCGCACGCGCGCGAGCGCGCGCAGCACATCCGGCCGCTCGGCGTGGTGACGCCCGAGCTCGAGCCGGGTCGCGATGGCAACGGCGACACCGTGTTCATCTGCGTCGTCGACGCACAGGGGAACGCGGTCTCGATGATCCAGAGCCTCTTCGCCGCGTTTGGAAGCGGCCGGATGGTGCCGGGCACGGGGATCGTGCTGCACAATCGCGGCTCGCTCTTTTCGCTCGACCCCGCACACCCCAACATCGTCGCGCCCGGCAAGCGGCCGTATCACACGCTCAGCCCGGCGATGGTGCTCCGCGGCGACGGTGGGTTGCGCGCGGTGCTCGGCTCGCCCGGCGGCGACGGGCAACCGCAGACGATCGTCCAGGTCCTGAACAACATCCTGTTGTTCGGGATGACGCCGCAGCAGGCCGTGGAGGCGCCGCGCTGGCGCGCGAGCGGCACGCGCCGCGTATCGGTCGAGCCCGGGATCGGCGATTCCGTGCGCACCGCGCTCGGCGCCGCCGGTCACGATGTGCGCGTGAGTCAGCCCGGCGCCGAGTTCGGCGGCGCGCAGATCATCCTCGTCGATCCGGCGACGGGCATGCGCATGACGGGCGCGGATCCGAGACGGGAAGCGTTCGGCATCGCCTGGTGAGTGGACGAACGCGCCGACGAACGAACGCCGTGGCTCCGCGAGGCCGGGACGCCGCTGCTAGCGAGGAGCGGCGTTCCGATCGTCGGATCGTTGCGTCGCCGGAGCGCCGGTTCCGTCGATCACGACATCGGCCGGTCGTCGTCTGCTTCTAGCGCGCGTCGCCCCTTCCTCTAGCATCGCCTCCGCCGCGTCGTCGCCGAGGTCGGCGACCCGCCCCTGGCGTCCGCCGCTGGCCGTGTCGATCACGAGCGTCGAGAGACCGTGCCGACGCTGGAACGGCGTGGCGACCCGATGCACCGTCTGGATCTTCCGGTCGGGGACGATCCACGTGATCCGGTTCAGCACCCCCGCGCGAGCGAGCACGTAGCCAGGCAGCAGCGCGTAGCCGCGATGCCGGTACTGCCACGCGGCCAATCCCCACGCTGCGCCCAGCAGCGGCACCCACCAGGCGAAGGTCGACGACACCACCCCGGTCTGCACCAGGGAAACCACGGCGCTGAACCCGAGCACCACCAGCGCCACGAATGCGTGCCGCATGAAGGCGCGCTGCCGCGACCGCGGATGCACGCGCAGGAAGCGCGCGCTCCCGACGTCGAGATCGGCGAACACACCCCGGACGAGTGCCGGCACGTCGGCGCTCGACGCGATCGGGACGAACGTCTCCGCGCCGCGCTTCTGTTGTTCGCGCGGCGAGCCGCCGGCCGTCTCGATCTTGAGCGCCGCCAGGTGCAACGGTCGCCGGAGCAGCGACTCTTCGATCCTCAGCCCCTGCACGCGCTCCAGCGGGATGGTCGTCTGGCGGCGGCCGAGCAGCCCGTGCCGCTTGCGCAGCTCCCCGCCGATGCGCTCGAGCGTGAAGTCGTGGTACCCGACCACCGCGCCGACGATGGACACGACCCATCCGAGCATCAGCAGCGTCAGCAGCGCGAGCGCGATCACGAGCACGGCGCCGGTCACCGTGGCGCTCTCCAGGCGCTCCTGGATCGCGAGCACCGGCAGGTAGCGCTCGAGCGCGAAGTCATCGACGAACTGCAGTCCCGCCGCGAGCACGGCGGCGATGAACCCGGCCTCGTTCGCGGTCGCGCCGGCCGCGGCGAGCCGCGCCGTCCCGAGGTGCGCGAGCACGTGCACGGGCGGTGATTCCTCACCGGCCTCCGATGCGGACGCGGCATCCAGCTCTCCCTCTCCCTCTCCCTCACCCTCCCCCTGGTGGCGGCCGGCCTGTTCGCGCGACATCCGACGTCGCGCGAGGAGCTCGGTGCGCAACTGCTCGGCCTCCGACCGTCCGAGCACCTCGAGCGATGCCTCGGCGCCGCTGCCGCTGCCCGCGGTCTCCACACGGAGCTCCACCACTCCGCAGACGCGCTGGAGGGCGCTCTCGCGCAGGTCGATGTTCTGCACGCGCACGAGCGGGATGACACGGTGCTGCCGTCGCAGGACGCCCGAGTCGATGACGAGCTCGTCGGGACCGAGTCGATAACGGAAGGTCGCGTACCGCAGCGCTGCGATCACGAACGCCGGGATCGCAAGGATGCCGACGACCCAGCCGACGAGCCGGCCGGCGTCGCCGTCCGCTCGCGAGATCCCGCCGACGACGGCCGGCAGGATGAGCCGCCGCGCCACACTGATCGTGGCAAACAGCAGGGTGAACGGGTGCAGGCGCCGGCGGCCGTCGCGGTCGGTCGGCTCAGACCGCGTCATCGCTCCCGCTCAGCGCCGCCAGATGATCGCGAAGCGCCTCCGCCTCGGCCAGCGCCAACCCGGGGATCGTGAGCGCGCCGCCGACGCTGCCGGCGGTGTAAATGATCACCGAGGCGAGGCCGCGCCAGCGTTCCAGCGGACCGTGGGTCGTGTCCACGTGCTGGATCCGGAGGTGCGGCACCACGCTCTCCGTCCGCCAGAGGATGCCGTGGCGGAGCCGAACGTCATCGTCGCCGACGCGAAACTCCCAGGCCCGGAATCGCGCGGGGGCGATGACGAGCATCGAGGCGGCCGCGATGAACGCGATCGCGAATCCGATCAGCGCCAGGGGCAGTGGGACCGGGGCGATCTCCATCGCGACGAGGACGACCGGGATCCAGAGGAGGCTCCGGAGCGCGGTCGCCATCCGCCAGATCGAGATGATCCGCGGGTCGAGTCGCCGAAAGGCGCCGGTGGCATCGGGAGCGAACGCGGCGGTCATGGGGCAATAATACCCGGACTGGCGACGCTCGCCCACCCACGCTTTCTTTCCGGCACGTCAACCCATGCCCGTCCATGCTGCTCGAGCTGCGAACTGTCTCACGAAAGACGCCCGGCGACGGCAAGCTGGAGGTCACGGCGGCCACCGCGCAGCGTCTCTCCACGCTCGGCAATGCGCTGCCCGTGCTCGTCGGGGATGCCCATGGGGCAGCCGTCATGTCGGAGCTGGCGTGCACCTGCGCCAAGGCAGGGGGGGCGCACGTGCACCATTTCCTGCAGAGCGATCTCTTTCGCGCGTTCGTGCCCGACATGCGCGTGCGT
The DNA here is from genome assembly GCA_964385525.1 of uncultured Gemmatimonadaceae bacterium. GTDB lineage: Bacteria > Gemmatimonadota > Gemmatimonadetes > Gemmatimonadales > Gemmatimonadaceae > DATKCV01. Next base: position 2,260 of record CAYLPM010000077.1, on the reverse strand, counting down.
CTCGAGCTCGATGACGAGGCGGGCGCGGTCCGGCTGACGGCACAGGACTGAGCGCCGCCGTCAATGCGCGTCCATCAGCTGCTCGCGCGCATAGCCGCAGACATCGAGGAGCGTGTGGACCGCGCCCGCTTTTCCCCGGAGCGCGTCGCCCGCCGCCGGGCGCCGATTCGCATCGTGCCCTACCTCGGCTTCGGCACGCCGACGCGGTCCTGGGTGCACGGGCGCGTCGTGTCGCACCCCGCCATTCGGGAATCGCGGGAGCGCGATGGGCCGTGGCACAACCTCCTCCAGATGTATCGCCGGCTGCGGAGCGAGGAAGTGCCGGGGGCGCGCGTGCAGGCGTCGCGCAACGGCGCCATCGTGGAGCTCACCGCCGATGACGAGGGGTTCTTTCGCGGATGGATTCATGGCGCGGCGCCAGCGGGTACGTCGGCCCGCTCCGCCTGGCACGATGTGCAGCTCGAGCTCACGGCCCCGGCGATCGCGGATCGCCCGATGGCCCGCGCCATCGGGAAGGTGCTCGTGCCGCCACCTTCGGCGGAGTTCGGCGTCATCAGCGACGTCGACGACACCATCGTCGAGACCGATGCGACCAGTCTGTTGCGCATGGCGCGCACGGTGCTGTTCGGCAGCGCGCGCACGCGCCTGCCCTTCTCCGGCGTGGCCGCCTTCTATCACGCGCTCCGTCGCGGACGCACCGGGCACGCGAGGAACCCGCTCTTCTACGTGTCGAGCAGCCCGTGGAATCTCTACGATCTGCTCGTCGAGTTTTTCGAGCTCGAGCGCATCCCGGTCGGGCCGCTTCTGCTGCGGGACTGGGGTCTGACGCGCGACGAGCTCGTACCGACACGGCATGCCGCGCACAAGGAGCGCGCGATCGAACGCATCCTCGAGGCGTATCCGTCACTGCCCTTCATCCTGATCGGCGACAGCGGCCAGGAGGATCCCGAGATCTATCGCGACCTCGTGCACCGCCGGGGTGGCCAGATCGCGGCCATCTACATCCGGAACGTGACGGGGCTCGAGCGCGCGGAAGCGGTGCACGCCCTCAGCCGCGAGGTGGTAGCAGCGGGGAGCACGCTGGTGCTCGCCGACGATACGGCGATCGCCGCGCGGCATGCCGCCGACCACGGATGGATCGATCCGGCCGAGCTGCGCGGCATCGATGACGCGCGGCGCGAGGACGAAGCCGGTGAGGCGGGCACGCCGGTCGCGCAGGGCGGACGCCGGCGCGACGATACACCGTCCGTTGTGATCGCGGTCGAGCGGGTTGACTGAGCCGCGAACCCGCGGGCGACCCGAGACGCGCGCCTCACTGCTCCGGCAGCGACACCCCGGTGTCGTCCGATGCCTCCTCGAGGGCCGATTCGATGTCCACGCCCGCCATCAGCGATCGACGCACGGGACACTTTCCAGCGACTTCCAGCAGCTTCTCGCGCTGTTCGCGATCGAGGTCCCCGCGAACGTCGACGACGGACGCGATGTGGTCCATCTTCGCCTCGCGTGCGCCGACGATCCGCTCGTCGCTGGCGTGGACGCGCCGGTGCCGCAGGCGCACGCGCACTTCCTCCAGCGGCCATTCCTTGCGGTCGGCGTACATTCGCAGCGTGATCGCGGTGCAGGCTCCGAGCGCGGCCGCGAGCAGATCATAGGGGGTGGCGCCGGCATTCCCGCCACCGGCCGACACTGGTTCGTCCGCGAGAAGCTCGTGGCCGGACGCGAGGATGTCCGTGCGGTACCGCTCACGTCCCACCCGCACCAGCACCGTTCCCTCCTCGGCGCTCAGCGCGTCCGCGCCCGGGTCCGCGTTCGACTCCTCCCGCGCCGGCTGCCCGGCTCGCGACTCGAGATATCGGCTCGCCCACGCGAGAATGACGCGCCCGGCGTACTCCGCGTCGGCCGGGTCGCTAAGCAGATGGTCTGAGGCGTCGAGCGACACGAAGCTCTTCGGATGATGCGCCGCCAGGAAGAGTCGTCGCGCATTGCCGATGCCGACGACCGCGTCACTGGGCGCGTGCAGGAATAGCGTCGGGAGGCGGAGCGCGCGCAGCACGTCTTTCGAGGGCAGCCGTTCGAGCTCGCGCAGGAGCTCGCGCCGGATCGTGAAGCGGCGTCCATCGATCTCCACTTCGGCCGAGCCGGTGTGATCGATCTCGGCTTCCCGCCCCGCGACGAGCCCCGCGATGTGACGAGCGCCGTACGGCGCGTTGATGGTGGCGATCGCCCGCGCCGAGGGAATGCGCGCGGCCGCGTGCAGGAT
>CAYLPM010000076.1:0-2877 GCA_964385525.1 uncultured Gemmatimonadaceae bacterium | reverse complement strand
ATTCTCGCGATCTTCAACTGCGTCCCGGCATTTCCGCTCGACGGCGGGCGCATGCTGCGCGCGGCACTCTGGCACTTTCGCCGCGACCTGCGGCGCGCGACGCGCACCGCGTCACGCATCGGCCGCGGCTTCGGCCTCCTGCTGATCGCGCTCGGCGTTCTCGCGGTCATCAATGCGGAGATCGTCGGCGGCATCTGGTTCATCCTCATCGGCATGTTCGTGCGCAACGCCGCCGCGGCGTCGTATCAGCAGGTACTCATGCGGCAGGCGCTGGAGGGCGAGCCCGTGCGCCGCTTCATGCACGTGGACCCGATCCGCGTCCCCGCCGGGATCTCCGTGCAGCAGCTGGTGGAGGACTTCATCTACCGACACCATCACAAGCTGTACCCGATCGTGGAGGACGGGCGGCTTGCGGGGTGCGTGACGACGGACCAGGTGAAGGCCGTGCCGCGCGCGGAGTGGCCGCAGCGGTCCGTGGCGGAGATCGCGACGACGTGCTCGCCCGATGTCACGATCGGCCCCGACGCCGATGCGCTCGCCGCCCTCGCCAAGATGCGACGGTCGGGCAAGTCGAGGCTGCTCGTCGTCGAGGCCGACCGGCTGCTCGGCATTCTCACGCTGCGCGATCTGCTCGACTTCTTCGCGCTCAAGGTCGATCTCGAGGGATGACGGACCCGTCAGCCGACTCGGCTGGCCACCGATGACGCCGCGCCGTCCCGGGGAGCCTCCGGGCGGACCAGGCCGCGTCGCAGCAGGCGCTCCATCGCATACTCGGCCAGCGCGGCGATCGACAGGCTCGGGTTGACGCCGGGGTTGGCCGGCATGATCGAGCCATCCACGACATGGAGTCCGGGATAGCCGTGCACGGCGAACTCGGTGTCGACGACTCCTTCGTCCGCCGACCGGCCGATCGGACACCCTCCCAGAATGTGAGCCGTCATCGGGATCCCGAGCAGTCCCTCGTTGATCGATCCCATCGGAATGCCGTTGGTCCGCGCGGCGAATCGGCGCGTAACGTCACGGCCGATCGCGGCCGCGCCGGCCGCCGAGTGCCCGGACTCGCTCTCGGACGTGAGGCCGCGGCGGAACAAGGTGTACACGCTGCGGCCCAGGCGCACGCGGATCCGGTGATCCTCCGTCTGCATCACGAGCACGATCGTGGTCCGCTGTGCCCAGCCCGGAAGCAGGTACGTGCGCGCGGTATCAAGGGGTCGGCGGACCACCGCCACCACCGACTTCAACAGCCTGACGAAGGGACTCCCCCGCTCGACGATCGGGCCGCTCAGGAAGCGCATCAGCGAGGAGCCGGCGGGATACCGGACGGGCTCGATCGTCGTCACCGCGTCGGCGTTGAAGATCGACGTGATGGCGATCCCCTTCGAGTAGTCGATCGTCGCATCGCGGCTGCCACTGCCGAGGAGGGCCTCGCTGTTCGTGCGCACCATGTCGCCGAGCCGCGGCGAGAGTTGCGGCAGCGAGCGCGTGACCTCGCGGCAGCGGAACAGCAGCCGCATCGTCCCGAGCGCGCCGGCGCTGAATATCACCCCGCGCGCGCGGACGCGGTGCGCCCGCCTCCACAACACCGCCGAGGAGCTGCGGTAGACGACCTCGTATCGCGCGCCATCGGCCTGCCCCGCCGGCAGCGGGCGCACGTCGCGCACCTCGCTCTGCGCCCGGATCTCGGTTCCCCACTGCTCGGCGAACCAGAGGTAATTCTTGACGAGCGTGTTCTTGGCGTTGTGCCGGCATCCCACCATGCATGCGCCGCAGTGGATGCACCCGCGCCGGGGCGGTCCCGCGCCGCCGAAGTACGGATCGGGGACCTCGACCCCCTCCTCGCCCGGCGCGCCGAAGAACGTCCCCACCGACGTCGGCCGAAAGGTCGCGTCCGTGCCCATCTCGGTCGCGATCTCGCGCAGCGTCGTGTCGGCCGGGCCGAGGCGCGGATTCGTGGTGACGCCGAGCATCCGCTTCGCCGTGTCGTAATGCGGGCGCAGCACCGACTTCCAGTCGGCGAGGTGCCGCCACGCGGGCGAGTCGAACAACCGGTCGTCCGGCTCCATCAGCACGTTGGCGTAACCGAGACTGCCGCCTCCCACGCCCGCGCCGTGCAGGACGAACACGTCGCGGAGCGGCGAGATCTGGAGGATGCCGAAGCAGCGCAGCGCCGGTGCCCAGAGGTACTTGCGGACGTTCCAGTTCGTCCTGGCGAAGTCCTCGTCGCGGAAGCGCCGCCCGCGCTCGAGCACGAGCACGCGGTGTCCCTGCTCCGCGAGGCGCATCGCGGAGACGCTCCCCCCGAAGCCGGAGCCGATGACGACGAAGTCGAAGGTGGTGGACATTGCCTGCCCAAAGATCGCGACCGGCGCGCACGCGGAGAAGGCCGGCCCTGTCGCCCGCCGACCCGATCCGCCATCGTTCGTCGTCCGCAGGACGCAAGAAATTTCCTTCGTCACCGCCGTCGTGTCCGCGCGATCGCGGGGGACGGCGCCGGCGCCAGCTCGTTCGACGCGTGAGACCACCCCTTCCTCCCCGGGGCCACGACCCCGAATCAGAATCGCCGGCTCCGGAGCCGCGTCCCGACGCCGCCGCGCTGGTGGCGGAGGCGCCGCTGCGCGTGGCGTTTCAGGGCGAGCTCGGCGGCTTCAGCGAGGAGGCGATCCTCCAGCTCTGGGGGCCCGGCGTCGAGCCGGTGCCGGTGCGCACCTTCGAGGACGTGATGGACGCGGCGGAGACGGGCCGCACCGAGTACGGACTCCTGCCGATCGAGAGCACGCTCGTCGGCGGCGTCGATTCCGCGTACGATCTGCTCGCCATGCACGACGGCGTGCACATCGTCGCTGAAGCGATCGTGCCCGTCCACCTCGCGCTTCTCGC
>CAYLPM010000075.1:0-12233 GCA_964385525.1 uncultured Gemmatimonadaceae bacterium | reverse complement strand
GCCAGCAGCAGCCGGCCCGCTTCCTCCCATGTGCGCGGGCGTCGTCCGTCGACCAGCGGCACGGCAAAGAGGTCCGGCTGCAGCATGGTGCGCGAGCCGTACACGATGTCCTGAGGGGAGACCTTGACGTGCGCGACGGCGTGCTCCGCGACGTAGGCGTGCAGTCGGTCGTAGAGGGCCATCACGAGTTCGCCGTGCCGCCAGGAGGGCGCCGGCGCCACGAAGAGCACTCCGTCGATGAGCTCGTGCGTGACGCCCTCCTCGTGTGGAAGGGCGCGCACTTCGTCCACCGTCCAGAGCTTGGTCGCGGCTGCCATCTCCATAACGTAGGCTCCTCCGGCGCCGAGCCGGCAAGCGAGCATCGCTCAACGTGCGGGCGCACCGTGGGGCAGGCGTCATCGCCTTCCTGCGCGAGAGTGCGCGATCCTGCGTGGCTACGTCGGAGGCACGACGGCTTGCACATCCTCCGCCGCGCCCTCGACGGGAACGCGCCGGCGATGCGGACAACGGCCCGGAAACCGTCATTGGGGTGCGCTCGAGAACCGGAGGCAGGTCCGCCGACGTAGGGGGCTGGCGGAGATGGGCGCAGGGGGTTGTCATTCGCCGCGCTGGGGGTGAACCTCCGAGGCCTCTCCCGCGGTGGTCAGCCCAGAGCTGTCACGTTGTGCCGCGGTGGTCTGCCCCGAGCTGTCACGTCGTGCGCGGTCTGCGAGTGCTCCACGCGCGGCATGGAAAGCGCAGTCAGCGCCGTCTCTCGGAAACGGGTTACCGTCCCGCCACGCCCATGGTCAGCAGTCCGGTCGAAGGCCCGATTCGCGTTCTCGCCGCCGTCGTGCGCGACGGGGGGCGCTATCTCATCTGCCAGCGGCCGGCGCACAAGCGCCATGGCGGACTGTGGGAGTTTCCCGGCGGCAAGTTGGAGCCCGACGAGTCGTTGCACGACGCCGCGCGCCGGGAGATGCGCGAAGAGCTCGGCGTTGCCGTCCGAGGTGTCGGAGAGACTCTGCTCGCCGTAGCCGACGCGGGCTCGCCGTTCGTGATCGAGTTCGTGCCGGTCGAGATCGAGGGAGCACCGGTCTGTCTCGAGCACTCGGCGCTCGAATGGCGGGAGCTGGAGGAGTTGAGGGAGCGGGAGTTGGCGCCGAGTGATCGACTGTTCGTGGAATTTCTGCTGACCGAGCCGACGGCAGGGAAGAGGTCGGAGTCGCGCGACGCGATGACCGGGCGGCGGTGAGACCTTCGACCTTCGGCTCGCGCGCACTTCGCTTCTATACCGGGCTGGTGCCACCCGACACTCCGGACGGCATCGACATCATGAACCCGTATGTCGATCCACGCGTCCGCCGCCACGTGCGCGAGTTTCTCGGGACGTACTACGGCGATGACGGCGAACGTGTGCTCGTGCTCGGGATCAACCCTGGCCGTTTCGGGGCCGGCATCACGGGCATCACGTTCACCGATCCGGTCGCCCTGGCGGACTGCTGCGGGATCGACAACGACTGGCCGCGCAGGCGCGAGCTCTCCTCGATCTTCATCTACCGGTTCCTCGAACGATTCGGCGGCCCCGACGCCTGCTATCGGCGGTTCTTCCTGACGGCCGTATGCCCGCTCGGCTTCGTTCGCGACGGGAAGAACCTCAACTACTATGATGTCCCGGCGCTCCGGCGTACTGTGACGCCCTTCGTCACGGCGGCGATCCGACGGCAGATAGACCTCGGGGGCCGGCGCGATCATGCCATCGTGCTGGGGATCGGCGCCAACCTCGAGTTCGTCCGGCGTTTGAACGAGGAGCACGGGTTCTTCGCGACGATCCACGGACTCGAGCACCCGCGTTTCATCATGCAGTACCGGCGCCGGCGCCTGGATGAGTATCTGGCGAAGTACGAGGCGGTGTTCTCGGCGACCGCCTGACTCCTCAATGCCGCGGGCGCTCAGCGGAAGTGATTGACCGACCGTGGGCCGCCTGGCTCCTCGATGCGGCGGGCGCTCAGCGGAAGTGATTGACCAACGGTCGGCCGCCTCTACATTGGAACCGCTGTGCTGGCTCTCGCTCCGGAGGACACCATGCCCGATGATCGTGCACCCGCGGCAGCCGCCGCCGGTTCCTCGCGCCGCCACTTTCTGTCGCGTGTCGCGCGAGGATCGCTCGCGCTTGCCGCGGCTCCAACGCTCGGTCACCTCGGCCTCGGCGCGTGCTCGCCCGCGGCGCCTCGACAGGCGCCTTCACCGGCATCTGGCGAAGCGTACTGGGGCTGGGTGCAGGAGCAGTTCGCGATCCGCTCTGGCGCGATGCCGCTCAACGCCGCCAATCTCTGCCCGGCGCCGCGCGCGGTGATCGAAGCAGCGACCGCCGCGATGCGCGACATCGAGGGCGACGTGTCGTTCCACAATCGCGCGAAGTACGAGACCACGCAGGACCACGTACGGAGCATGCTGGCGGCGCACCTCGGTGCGTCGGTGGACGAGATCGCGATCGTCCGCAACACATCCGAGGGGAACAACATCGTTGCGGGCGGGCTGCCGCTTCGCGCCGGTGATGAGGTCGTGCTGTTCGATCAGAACCACCCGACGAACAACGTGGCGTGGGAGGTGCGCGGCGCGCGCTTCGGGTTCACGGTGCGGCGCGTCGCGGTGCCGGCGCCGCCCGGAAGCGCCGACGAGATCGTCGAGATCTTTCGCCGCGCCATCACGCCGAGGACGCGGGTGCTGGCGTTCTCCGATGTCTCGAACACCACCGGTGTGCGTCTCCCCACGGCGGAGCTGTGCCGGATCGCGCGCGAGCGGGGGATCTACACGCACGTGGACGGGGCGCAGACATTCGGCGCGCTCCAGGTGAACGTGGGCGCGCTCGGCTGCGATTCGTACGCTTCGAGCGCGCACAAGTGGGCGATGGGTCCCAAGGAGGCCGGTGTGCTCTACGTTCGCGCCGAGCGGATCCCCGAACTGTGGCCCGGTTCCGTCGGCGTGGGGTGGGGAAATGGGGCCGAGACGACGGCGCGGGGCGCGCGCAAGTTCGAGACGCTCGGTCAGCGCAATGATGCCACGATCGCGGCGTTCGGCACGGCGCTGGAGTTTCGCGAGCAGGTCGGGGCGGCGCGGATCGAAGCGAGGGTGCTCGAGCTCGCGGCGGCGATGAAGGAGGGGCTCGGGCGCATACCCGGTGCTCGGTTCGCCACCTCGCGCGCACCGGAGCTCAGCGCAGGCGTCATCGTGATGCGAGTCGACGGGGCGGACATGCGGCGGCTCTACGAGACGCTCTACACGGAGCACGGAATCGCCGGTGCACCGACGGGCGGGCTGCGGTTCTGCCCGCACATCTACAACACGATCGCCGATGTGGAGCGGGCGGTTGCGGCGGTGGATGGGTTGGTGCGGGGGCGCACCTCTACTCCGCTCGCAGCGCCCTCGCCGGATCCTCCCCAGCCGCCCGCATCGCGGGCGCCAGGCACGCGACAGCCGACACGATGAGGAGGACGAACAGCACCGCCGACATCGTCAGCGGATCCCAGCTCCCGATCCCGTAGAGGAACGATGCCAGCGCGCCGCCCGCGACCCGCGCCCCGATGATCCCGAGCACGAACCCGATCAGCGCCAGCGCCAGACCCTCCCACACGACCATGCGCATGACCGCACCGGGCTCCGCGCCGAGCGCGATCCGCACCGACATCTCCCGCCGCCGGTTCGCCACCGCGAACGTGAGAATCCCGTAGATCCCGACCGCCGCCAGCGTGAGCGCCAGGGCCGCGAAGATGCCGAGCAGCATTCGCACCAGGCGCGGCGCATCGATCGACCCGGCAAGCACGCCTTCCATCAGCCGGGCCTCGCCGATCGCGAGCCCCGGATCCAGCCGTCGCACTTCGTCGCGGAGCAGGGCCACTGATTGCGACGCCTCGCCACGGCCGCGCATCACCACGTGCATGGTGTAGTACGGAAACTGACGCGACGCGAAGTAGATCGCCGGCTCGGCGGCGGCGCGCAACGAGGTGTTCTTCACATCGCGCACCACGCCGACGATCTCGTGCTCGTTGCCATCGACGATGCGCGAGCCGAGCGGCCCGACGTTGGTGACGAAGATCTGGAGGCGACGACCGATCGGATCGTCGGCGCCGAACTGCTGCCGCGCGAACGCCTCGTTGACGATCGCCACCGGGACGGCGTTTTCATCGTCCGTTCGCGCGAATGGCCGTCCGCTGACCATCGGCGTGCGCAGCACGGCGAAGTACCCCTCGTCCACCGAGTGCATCTGCGCGGTCGGGGGATCGTCCGCGGACGGGGGCGGATTGCCCACGACGGCGAACGGCATGCGATAGGCGGCGTCCAGCGGCAGGTAGTAGCCGGTGCCGACGTCGATGATCTCCGGGCGGGAACGCATCGCGCTCCCGAGCCGATCGTAGAAGGCATTCACCTTGGTGAAGCTGTCGTAGCTCCGCGATGGCAACTGGACCTGCACCGTGACCACGCCCGCCGGCTCGATGTTCATCTCCTGATCGAGCAGGCCGGAGACGCTGCGCATCACCAGCCCCGCGCCGGCGAGCAGCATCACGGCCAGGGCGACTTCGGCGACCACTAGCGCGCTGCTCCGCCTGCGAGAGCGCGTCCCGGCGCCCGCGGCGCCGTCCCGAAGCGAGCCGGCGAGCTCCAGCTTCACGGCGTCGCGCGCGGGCGCGAGTCCGAACCCGATCGCCGTGACGAGCGCGATGAGGGTGGAGAAGGCGAGGACCCACGCATTGATGCCGATGCTGGCGGCGCGCGGAATCTCCACCGGCGACCAGGCGACGATCGCCCGCACGCCCACCACCGCGAGCGCGAGCCCGAGCAGGGTCCCGACGACGGCGAGCAGCGCGCCCTCGGTCAGGAACAGCCGCATCACGCGCGCGCGGCTGGCACCGATCGCCGAGCGCAGCGCCACCTCGCGCCGCCTCGTTGCACCGCGCGCGAGCAGCAGGTTGGCGACGTTGATGCAAGCGATGAGGAGCAGCAGGGCGGACGCCCCGAGCAGCGCGAACAGCGCGGGGCGGAAGGAGCCGGCGATCTCGCGGTCGAGTCGAATGGCGCGCGTCGTCCACTCGCCGTTGGTGCTCGGGTAGCTCTCCCGGAGACGCGTGGTGAGCACGTCGAGATCGCCGGTCGCCCGTTCGGGCGAGACGCCCGGCGCGAGGCGCGCGATCGCCTCCCAGAAGTGTGCTCCACGGCTGTGCTGCGAGAGATTCCACGACAGGCCCTGCCAGATCTCGACCTTGCCGGGGAAATCGAACCCGGCCGGCATCACGCCGATGATCGTGCGCGGCGCGCCGTTGAGGCGGAGCGTCGCGCCGATCACGCCGGGATCCCCAGCATACCGGGTGAGCCAGAGCCGGTGCCCGATGAGCACCGTCGGCGAGGTCGCGCGCAGCAGCGAGTCGCCGGTGAAATCCTGGCCGATGTGCGGCCGCACGCCGAGCACGCCGAGGAAGTTGCTGGTGACCTCGACCCCGTTCAGACGTATCGGCTCCGCGCTGTGTTCGTCGGTGAGCACGAACTCGGTGCGCCACCAGCCCGCCATGTCGCTGAACGTGGAGGTGAGCGTTCGGTAGTCGACGAAGTTGACGGGCGAGAGCAGCTCGTGGTCGAGGCTCTTCTCCCGGTTGACGTCCCAGAGCGTCACGAGGCGATGCGGTTCCTCGTACGGCAGCGGGCGAAGCACGACACCCTCGAGCATCGAGAACACGACGCTGGCCGAGGCGATCCCCAGCCCCAGCGTGAGCACGGCGGCGAGCGTGAAAGCGGGAGCACGAAGAAGGCTTCGGATGGCGTAGCGAAGGTCCTGCATGCCTATCTCCAGCGTGGAGAGTCCACGGACGTCGCGCACCTGATCCTTCACGTACGCGATGCTCCGAATGTCGACGCGCGCCCGGCGCACGGCTTCGTGGTGCGGAATCCCGTTGCGCTCGTAGAACGCGATCTGCGTGGCGAGGTGGTGCTCGAGCTCCAGCGAGAGCTCCGCCTCGATCGTCCGCCGGCGGACGAGGGCGCGCAGACGATACAGCGTGTCGGAAGCGATGGTCATCGCGCGCCCGGCGCTGGCGTCGCCACGGCGGTCAGGCGTTGTCGAGCACGAGGGCCACGGCCGCCGCGAGTCGCTTCCACGATTCGGTCTCGACCGCGAGCTGTCGGCGGCCGACGCGGGTGAGCTCGTAGTACTTCGCCTTTCTGTTGTTGTCGGACGCCCCCCAGGTCGCCGTGATCCACCCGCGGCGCTCCAGCCTGTGCAGGGCGGGGTAGAGGGAGCCCTGCGGCACCTGGATCGTGCCGCGCGAGATCTGGCTGATGCGCTCGCCCACTCCCCAGCCGTGCTTGGGCTCGAGGGAGAGGGCGCGCAGGATCAGCAGGTCGAGGGTGCCCTGCGGGAGGTCGAGCCGGTCGGTCATCGTCATCGCCCCTTTGCGCTTCTACAGGAGCTACGATACGACTTTCCTGTAGAAGTGCAAGGGGGAGCAAGAAGCTTCCGAACGCCGGCCTTCCAGCGGTAGCTCGACGTCGCCGCCGCTCTACTCCGCCTTGAGCACCGTGATCGGATCCACTCGCGCAGCTCGGCCGGCCGGAACGAGACACGCCACCACGGCCACGATCGCCATGACCGCGGTCACGCCGATCAGCGTGGCGGGGTCGGTAGGCTCGATCCCGAAGGTGATGCTGCGCATGAAGCGGCCGGCCAGCAAGGCGCCCGCGATGCCGAGCACCAGCCCCGCCGCGACGAGCGTCATGCCGCCGCGCAGGACGTCGCCCAACACGCCTCGTGCGTGCGCACCGAGCGCGATCCTGATCCCGATCTCGCGACTGCGCCGCTGCACGACGAAGCTCAGCAGGCCGTAGATCCCGACCGCGGTGAGAGACAGCGCGATGGCGGCCAGTGCGGCGACGACGATCAGGAAGAAGCGCTGCTTACCGAGTTCATCGAGAATCGCGGTGCGCGCGCTGGCCAGCGTGTAGATCGGTTGGTGCGCATCGATGCCGTGCACGACCTCGCGGACCGCGGGGAGCAGCACGTCCGGATCGCCCGCAATGCGGATGGCGAAATAGGTCCCGGCATGCGAGGCGGGCGCCGGCCGCAGGATCACGTGCTCGCCGTACGACCCATCGGGCATACCAAGCATCAGATCGTCGATCACTCCGACCACCGTGATCCACGGACCGCGGGCACTCATCCTGAAGCGTCGGCCCACGGCCTGCTGATCACTCCAGAAGAATCGCGCGAGGTCCCGGTCGATGATCGCGACCTCGGCACCCGCGCCATCGGCGGGCTCGAAGTTGCGGCCTGCGACGAGTCGCGTGCCGAGCGTGGGCAGGTAGTCCGGACGAACCGTCGCCCACGGCAGAGTGAAGGGCGCGTCCGGTCGCGGCTCGGCGTCCTCCTGCGCCTGGAGCGTCGGCTGGACGCGGAATCCCGAGCGCGGCGGCAGTCCGTTCGCCCGCGTGACCGATTGCACGCCCGGAAGTGCACGGAGGCGTTCCTCGATCGCGGCTCCGAACGCAGCCCGTTGTTCGGCGGTCGCGTATGCGCGCTCGTTCGCGTTGATTTCCATGAACACGAGCCCCCGCGTGTCGAACCCCGGGGGCACGGCGAGCAGCCGGGCGAAGCTCGCGATCAGCAGGCCGGCGCCGGCCATCAGCGTCAGCGCCAGCGCGACTTGCGCGATCACCAGCCCCGAGCGGAGCCGCGTGTGCTCGCGCGATGTGGCGCCGCCGGAGCGCAGGGCCAGCGACGTGCCGGCGCGGGCCCATCGGAGGCTCATCATGCCCGGAATGACGGCGCAGGCGAAGCCCGCCGCCACCGTGACGACGAACGCGAAGATCAGCGCACGCGAGTCCATGACGATGTCGTTCGCGGCCGTGAGTGTCAGCTCGGTCGGCGCGACGCGCATCAGAAGGCCGATCCCGGCCGCCGCCATCGACACCGCCGCTAGCCCCGCGAGCAGCGCCAGCATGAGACTCTCGACGAGTATCTGCCACAGCAGCCGCGCTCTCGTGGCGCCCAGCGACGCACGCACCGCCAGCTCGCGTGCGCGGGAGGCCAGGCGTGCGAGCAACAGGTTGAGGCCGTTCACCACCGCGATCACGAACATCAGCACCACCGCGCCCGCCGCCAGCCACAGCGCGCGCGTGACATCCGGGTTCGCTCGATGCGCGCCGACCACGGCGATGGTTGCCTCCCACTCGCCGGTGGACGCGAAATCCTCCCGGATGAAGCTGGCCAGGCTGGCGAGTCGCTCTTCTGCGGCCTCGATGGTCGTTCCATCGGAGAGTCGGGCGACCAGTTCGAGCCGATCCAGCGGCTCACCGGCTGCGCGCCCGGCGTCGTCGATCGCGATGAAGGCTTCGCCAGGAAAATCCTTCGGGAAGCGGAAGTCCGGCGGCATCACACCGACCACCGTGTAGGGCGCGCCGTCCAGCTCGATGGTGCCGCCCACGATCGCTTCGTCGGATCCGAGCGCTCTCCATGTCGAGTGAGGCAGCACGACGACGGGTGGGGCCCCGGGGAGCGCATCACTCTCGAGCAGATAGCGGCCAATCCTGGGCGCCCGGCCGAGGACCTCGAACAACGACGGCGAGGCGGCATGGACGCGGAGATTGCGCGGCGCGTCGCCGGAGCCGAGCACCATGTCGAGCCGCGAGTGATTCGTGACGCGGACAAACGATGCCGCCGTCGCTTCCTCGGCCAGACGCGCTCCGATGTCGGCCGGGTAGAACGGCAGGGTGTACCCGGCGGACATCGTCCGCTGCAGCGCGATCAGCCGCTCCGGTTCGGCATACGGCAGCGGCCGGACGAGCATCGCGTCGACGATCGTGAACACCGCCGTGGTCGCGCCGATGCCGAGTGCGAGCGTGAGAATGACGGAAGTGGCGAAGGTCGGCGCCCGCGCAATGGTGCGCGCGCCATGGCGCAGATCGAGCCGCAATGCGTCGAGCCGCCACCAGCGGTTCGAAGCGCGCGTGTCGCGATCGACCGCGATGGCCGCTACGAGCGGCCGACTCGATTCCGCCGTCGTCATCGCTGGTGTCGGCGCCGCGAGCCTTGTCGACGGCCACCGCACCGCGACCGCGGTGACGGCCACATCGATGATCATCCGCATCCAGAACCGCACGATGTTCGTACGCCCGCGCCCAGCTTCGGCCTCCGCGCGTTCGGCCGCGAAGTGCGCGACGGCCTCCTCTCCGTGCTCGCGGCGGAAGTCGGCCGGCCAGAGCCGTTGGAGCCGCCGGTAGGTTCGCTCTCCGCGCGCGGGGCTCATGCGAGTGCCTCCCTGAGCGCCTGCGGCAGCCGCGCCTCGGCAGCCTCCTCCACGAGCACGCGCATTCGGTCCGCCTCGGCGGCCAGCACCAGGCGCCCGAGCTCCGTCAGCCGATAGTACTTGCGACGCTCGTCCTCGTGTGCCGGCGTGACGACGTCACGCGCTTCGACGACCAGACCTTCACGCAGCAGTCGGCGGACGACGCGGTAGAGGTTCCCCGGCGCCAATCGGATCAGGCCTCCCGTCCGCTGCTCGAGAGTCTTGCTGAGGGCGTAACCGTGCATCGGGGTGCCGTGCAGGGCAAATAGCAGGTGGTACTCCCTGGCGTCGAGTGGCAGCAGGCGCCGGATGCGGGCGGGAAGCTCCGGGGCGGGCATACAGGAGGCTCCTTGGAATATGATCGCTGCAATCATAGGATTAAAATGATCATATGCGCAAGGGAGATTCGCGTGGGGCCAGCTTCACGGCTCGCACGCGCAGCCTGGGGGGAGGACGAGGGCTACGTGACCAAGCACGACACGAGTTCGATGCGCGACGGCATGACGCCCTGTTGCTTGAAGGGTGGATTGGGTCCTATCATTCCACCATTCCACCATTCCACCTTAGCTCGGCGCGCTATGGCCCTCAACATCAAGAACGGTACGGCGGAGCAACTCGCGAAGGAGCTCGCCGCTCTCACGGGCGAGAGCGTCACGCAAGCAGTCATCTCGGCACTTCGGGATCGGCTGTCGGCCGTTCGCCGACGAAGCGCGCGCCCGGACCTCCGGGCGGAGATCGCGGGGTTGCAGGCGTTCCTTCGCCAGCAGCCGGATCGCGATCGAAGGGGCGCGGACGAAATAGTCGGGTACGACGAATACGGTCTCCCCAGCTGACATTCGGCAGGTGGTCATCGACACCTCGGCACTGCTCGCGATTCTCTTCGATGAGCCACCAGCGCCTCGACTGATCGACGCCATCGCGGCGGCGGAATGGCGAGGTGTCGGCGCGCCGACGCTCGTCGAAACCGCGGCGGTCATGGTCGCCCGGAAGGGGCAGGCTGGAGAGATGGTCCTCGAGGCGCTGCTCGCGCGACTCGAGATCGAAGTCGTTCCATTCGGTGCCGAGGCCGCGGCTCGATCGAGAGCCGGCTATCAGCGCTTCGGCAGGGGAGTAGGCTCTCCGGGCGTTCTGAACTACGGGGATTGTCTATCCTACGGCATCGCGATGGCGACCGGTGAGCCCCTGCTATTCGTCGGCGACGATTTCCTCCGCACCGACGTGGACGTCGCCCCCTACTGACCGCGCCTGCCCCCACGACAAACGCGCCCGTGTCTCCACCCGCAGCGGTCGCGGACCCTTGCGCTCGTCGCGCCCCGCGACTCATCTCCGTCATCGCTCGAGTACGGCTCTCACCCGACCAACACAAGTGCAATGAACCTTCGCCTCGTTCTCGTCGCGCTCGCTCTCGCCGCTCCGCTCGCCGCCCAGGAACCAGATTCCGCCCGCACTGCCACAGCGACTGTCCCTGAACGCTGGGATGTCACCGCCCCGCACGGCCCGTCGCGCGATGTCGAGTTCGAGACCAGTGAAGGCACCTGGATGTCCGTCGACGTCTCGCCCGACGGGCGAACGCTCGTCTTCGACCTCCTTGGCGACATCTACACGATGCCGATCGCCGGCGGACGCGCGACGCTCATCCTGGGCGGGCCCGCGTACGAGACGATGCCGCGCTGGTCGCCGGACGGAGCGCGCATCGCGTTCACGAGCGATCGCGACGGTCTCGAGAACGTCTGGACGTCGAACGCGACGGGCGGCGACCTCCGGCAGGTCTCGAAGGAGCGCGAGCGGCAGGTGTCGAATCCCGCGTGGACACCGGACGGTCAGTACCTCGTGGCCCGCAAGCACTTCCGCAATACGCGCTCGCTCGGTGCCGGTGAGATGTGGCTGTACCACATTGCCGGCGGCGGGGGGCTCAAGCTCACCGACCGGCGCAACTGGGAGCAGAACGCCACCGAGCCGACCGTGTCGCCGGACGGACGCTACGTCTACTTCAGCGAGGACGTCTCGCCGGGCGGTGGCTTCGATTACAACCGAGATCCGCACGGCGTCATCTACGTCATTCAGCGATTCGACCGCGAAACGGGAGATCGCGACACGTGGCTGCGTGCACCCGGTGGGTCCCTGCGCCCGCAGCTCTCGCCCGACGGGAGCACGTTGGCGTTCGTCCGCCGCGTGGACACGACGACGGTGCTGATGGTGCACGACATGGAGAGCGGCCGGGAGCGCAAGCTCTGGAATGGGCTCGACCACGATCAACAGGAAGTGTGGGCGATCTTCGGCACCTACCCTGGCTACGACTGGACGCCGGATGGGCGCAGCATCGTCATCTGGGCGCAGGGCGGACTCTGGCGGGTGGACGTCGCGAGCGGCAAGCCGACCCGGATTCCGTTCACCGCGAGCGTGAAGCAGACGATCACCGACGCGGTACGCTTCCCGACGGCGGTGGCGCCGGACACGTTCGACGTGAAGATGCTCCGCTGGGTATCCGTGTCGCCCGACCAGCGGCGCGTCGTCTACAGCGCGATGGGCAAGCTGTGGGTGAAGGAGCTTCCCTCGGGCCAGCCGCGACGGCTCACCGGCGACGCGAGCGCGTTCGAGCTCTATCCGGCATGGTCGCCCGATGGGCGCACGATCGCCTACACGACGTGGACGGATGACGCGCTTGGCGCGGTGCGCACGGTGGGGCTCGACGGCCGCGGCGGGCGCGCGCTGACGACGAGACCAGGTCACTACGTGGAGCCCCAGTGGTCGCGCGATGGACGCTCGATCGTGTTTCGCCGGGTGGGCGGCGACGACCTGCGCGGATCCTACCACTCTCGCGAAACCGGCGTTCACATCGTTCCCGCGACGGGCGGCGACGCGCGCCTCGTCACCGAGTCGGGCTCGGAGCCGCGGTTCAATCGCGCCGGCGATCGCATCTTCCTG
>CAYLPM010000074.1:0-6407 GCA_964385525.1 uncultured Gemmatimonadaceae bacterium | reverse complement strand
ACCTTCGCCGACGTCGCCGGGATCGACGAGGCCGAGAACGAGCTGGTCGAGATCGTCGACTTCCTGAAGGACCCGAAGAAGTACACGCGCCTCGGCGGGACGGCGCCGAAGGGCGTGCTGCTCGTCGGCGCGCCGGGCACGGGGAAGACGCTGCTCGCGAAGGCGGTCGCCGGCGAGGCGGGCGTGCCGTTCTTCTCGATGAGCGGCTCGGAGTTCGTCGAGATGATCGTCGGCGTCGGCGCTGCCAGAGTGCGCGATCTCTTCAAGCAGGCGCGAGAGAACGCGCCGGCGATCATCTTCATCGACGAGCTGGATTCCATCGGCCGCGCGCGCGGCCAGACCGTCATCGGCGGCTCGAGCGAGCAGGAGCAGACGCTCAACCAGATCCTCGCCGAGATGGACGGTTTCTCGGGGCGAGAGGGCATCATCGTGCTCTCGGCGACGAACCAGCCCGACGTGCTCGACAAGGCGCTGCTCAGGCCGGGCCGGTTCGACCGTCGGGTCGTCGTCAACTTGCCGGATCGCAACGGACGCGAGGCGATCCTCAAGGTCCATACACGCCAGGTCCCGCTCGCGGCCGACGTCGTGCTTGGAGAACTCGCCGCGGCGACGCCAGGACTCTCGGGGGCAGATCTCAAGAACCTGGTGAACGAGGCCGCGCTGCTCGCCGCGCGCCGCGAGCAGAACGACGTCCGCTCCAAGGACTTCATGGACGCGCTGGAGAAGATCGTGCTCGGACCCGAGCGCGCGCTGCTCTTGAGACCGCAGGACCGCGAGCGGATCGCGTATCACGAGGGCGGGCACGCCATTCTGGGCCTGGTGGTCCCCGGCGCCGATCCCGTGCACCGGGTGACGATCGTCCCGCGCGGGCAGGCGCTGGGCGTGACCTACCAGCGGCCGGAGAGCGACCAGTACAACTACCCCGAGGCGTACCTGCGCGCGAAGATCGTCGGGATCCTGGGCGGGCGCGCCGCGGAGGAGATCGTTTACGGCACGAAGACGACGGGGGCGGAGAGCGACATCGAGCAGGCGACGAGCCTCGCGCGAAGCATGGTCACGCGCTGGGGGATGAGCGACCGGCTCGGCATGGTGCAGCTCGCGCCGCGCCAGAATCCCTATCTCGCCGGCTCCGACGGCTACGGCCTGTACGGGAGCGTGCGACCCTTCAGCGAGGAGACCGCGCGCCTGATCGACGCCGAGGTGCAGCGGATCATCGGCGAGAGCCACGAGGAGGCGCAGCGCCTGCTCACCAGGTACCGCAAGCAGCTCGACGCGCTCGCCGCGGCGCTGCTGTCGAAAGAGACGCTCGACGAGCAGGAGATCCTGGAGGTGGCACAGCTCGCACCAGCGCCGGCGCTCGACAGCGAGAAGCTCGCCAGCCTCGGTTCGAGGGAGCCACCGGTCATGGCCGGCGGGCGAGCGTAGATCGCGCGCCCGCCGAGACGACCACGGCAAAAAGGGCGGGATTCGACTGTCTCCGAACGGCAGTGAACGGCTCGCGATCGAAACCATGCGGTGGACCCGACTCGTAGAGGCCATCGCCCGTGTCCTCGAGCCGGGTCCAACCCGTTCGCCGGAGAGCTCCTGATGTTCGGCCGCCGCTCGCCACGCGATTTCGAGAACGAGATCCGCCCCGCACAACCCATCGCGGCCGCCCAGGACGCCGGGCGCGACCTGCGCTACGCGTGGCGCTCGCTCCTCCGCACCCCCGCCTTCTTCGTCACCGCCGTGGTCAGCCTCGCGCTCGCGATCGGCGCCGTGGCCGGGATGTTCAACGTCGTCAACACGGTGATGCTCGAGCCGCTGCCGTTCCCGGAATCCGGGGAGCTGGTCGTCATCGGCGGCACGGCGCCGGGCTCCGACCTCCCGGAGCGCTTCGGGCTCGGCAACGAGTTCTACCTCCACTACAAGGAGCGGTCGCAGCTCCTCGACGGCATCTTCGTGTTCGGCGGCGGCACGTCGACGTTCCGCACCGAGGAGTGCGTCGAGCGCATCCCCATGGCGTGGCCGACGAACGACATGTACGCCACCCTCGGGGTGCTCCCCCAGCTCGGGCGCCTCCCCCGCTCCGAGGATGGCGCGGAGGTGGTGGTCATCAGCGACCAGCTCTGGAGCAACTGGTTCGGCCGCGACCCGTCGGTGATTGGCAAGTCCTACTTCGTGAGCGACGGCACGAAGCAGATCATCGGCGTGATGCCGCCGGAGTTCCAGTTCCCCAGCGACCAGACGATGCTCTGGGTGGCCGGCGAGATCCGGCCCGAGCAGGTGCAGCCGGGGAATTTCGGTGCGCCGGTGGTGGCGCGCATGAAGGACGGGGTCACGGCCGACCAGCTCGCGGCCGAGCTCACGCGGCTCTCGAAGGAGCTTCCCGAGCGGTTCGGCGGGTCGGCCAGCTACGCGCAGATCATCGGGCAGCATCGCGCGCTGGTGGATCCCATGCTCGACCGCTTGCTCGGGCCCGCCGTCAAGACATCGCTCTGGGTGCTCCTCGGGGCCGTGGTCGTGGTGCTGCTGATCGCGTGCGCCAACGTCACGAACCTCTTTCTGGTGCGCGCCGAGTCGCGCCGGCGCGACATGACGGTGCGCCGGGCGATCGGCGCGTCGCGTGGGCAGCTCGTGCGGTTCCAGATGACCGAGGCGTTCGCCGTGGCGCTCGCCGCCGGCATCCTCGCCGTCGCGCTCAGCGCGGCCACACTGCCCCTGTTCCTCCGTGCGGCGCCGGAGGGGATTCCGCGTCTCGGCCAGGTGGGACTCGACCTGACGACGGTCGGCGCGACCTTCGCGCTCGTGCTGCTCGTTGCCCTGGCGTGCGGCATCGTTCCGGCGACCCGCGCATCGTCACCCGATCTCGCGGCGCTGCGCGATGGCGGCCGCGGCTCCACCGGGCGGCGTCAATGGGCGCGCGACGTGCTCGTGGTCGGACAGACTGCGCTCGCCCTCGTGCTCGTCATCGGCTCGGCGCTACTGGTGCAGAGCTTCCTGCGACTGCGCAGCGTGGACCCCGGCTACCGGATCGAGGACATCTACACCTTCCAGTATGCGCCGCAGCAGCCGCAGCTGAACGACGGCCCGTCGTTCGGACAGTTGCACCTCGACTTCATGGAACGCCTGCGCGCGATCCCCGGCGTCACCGGCGTGGGCGTGGTGAACAACATCCCGCTCGATGAGGGCACCGGCAACGTCCGCGTGCTGACCGACGGCATGACGAGCGCGGACGCCGGCACGCCGCTCTCCCTGAACTTCACCGGCGGCG
This sequence comes from uncultured Gemmatimonadaceae bacterium, assembly GCA_964385525.1. Taxonomy (GTDB): domain Bacteria; phylum Gemmatimonadota; class Gemmatimonadetes; order Gemmatimonadales; family Gemmatimonadaceae; genus DATKCV01. The sequence continues at coordinate 3,154 of CAYLPM010000074.1, read as the reverse complement.
ACTACTTCCGCGTGATGGACATCCCGCTGCTGAGGGGACGCACCTTCACGAACGGCGAAGCGGTGTCGCCGAACAGCAGCGTCATCATCAGCCGCTCGGCGGCCGAGGCGCTCTGGCCTGGCGAGGACGCGATGGGACGGCGGATCAGGCCGCGCTTCGGCGGCCAGGACACGCTGGCGTTCACCGTCGTGGGCGTGGTGGGGGACGTGAAGCAGCTCGACTGGCGCGACCCGGGCGAGGCGATCATGTACCTGCCGCTCACGGGGCCGGCCCCGGGGGCGTGGGGGATGGGATCGCCCGCCTACGTCGTGAAGTCACCGCGCGCGGACCAGCTCCAGCCCGAGGTGCGGCGGCTCGTGCGCGAGGTCGCGCCGGAGGCACCGGTGTACCGCGAGTACACGATGGAGTTCCTGGCGCGGCGCTCGATGCTGCAGCTCTCCTTCACGATGCTCACGCTCGGCGTGGTGTCCGTGCTCGCGCTCATCCTCGGTGCGGTCGGACTGTACGGCGTGCTGTCGTACGTCGTGGCGCAGCGCACGCGCGAGATCGGCGTGCGCATGGCGCTGGGAGCCACGGCTGGCCTGGTGCTCCGTCAGGTGGTGTCGCAGGGCGCGAAAGTGGTGCTGGTCGGGGTCGTGATCGGCGTCGCCGCAGCGCTGGCATCGACGCGATTGTTGGGCGCGCTGCTGTACGATGTGAGGGCGGTGGACCCTCTCGTGTTCGCGGCCATGTCGGTGATGATGATCGGCATGGGTGTCCTGGCGAGCTACGTGCCGGCACGGCGGGCGAGCAGCGTGCCACCGGTCGAGGCGTTGCGAAGCGACTGAGGCCGCTTCCTCCCGCCGACCGGAGACCCGTGCGGAGGATTGGCCGACGCACCGACGAGCGGACTCGAGGCCCCAGGGCGTCAGTTCGTGAGGCTCGAGCACGCCGCAAAGCGCATCATCGGTGAGCGCCTGGAGCGGCGCGCCGGCCGCGGCATCGGTGGTTCTCGACGACCTCGGCGCGTCATTCCTCCCCTAGCGCCTCCAGATCGGCGAGATCCTTCTTGCGGCCGCTGGCGCGCTTGTTCCGAATGAACGATTGCCGTCCCAGCACCGGTACCCGAACGCCCTCGATCTCGCCCTCCACCCGCTCCTCCCAGGCCTCGTCGAACGTGACCCCGGAGATGGAGGTGAGAAAATCGAGGCGGAAGGGCGGAAGCCCGAACTGCGCGACGGTATTCGGCTCGCAGAAGTCGGCGACCGTCACCCCCAGCGCGTCGAGGGGCGCGCCGAATCGCGCCAGTGCGCCGTACACCCGCCGCGCGTTGTCCTCGTCCACCCGGATCCAGATGTCGAGATCCACCGTCGCCCGCGGAACGCCATGTGTGCTCAGGGCATGCGCACCGACGATCAGAAACCGTGCGCCTGCGCCGAGCAGTTCCGTGAGCACATCATGGAAGTCCTCGATCACATCAGTCCCTGTCGGAGCGCTCCCCGAGCCTCGCCCTGCGGAAGGGGATCCGTGATCGCTCGTAGCGGGGAAGCGGGGCGCCGGTGCTTGCCCATGCACTGAGCGACAACGTACGCACCAGCGCGAGGCGCTCGGCGACGGTACCCGCGACGCGCGCATCGCCTGCCTGCTCGCTCTCCAGCGGAACCCGGCGGAACGTGACGTGCTTGCGGGATGGCATGCCCGAAGTTAGCCGATACCTGCCGTGCGCGCACGCGTGGGGATCTCGATTGCTGCTGTACGAGGTGAGGGCGGTGGACCCGCTCGTGTTCGCGGCCATGTCGGTGATGATGATCGGCATGGGTGTCCTGGCGAGCTACGTGCCGGCACGGCGGGCGAGCAGCGTGCCTCCGGTCGAAGCGTTGAGGAGCGACTGAGCTCCGAGGCACTTCCAAGGAAAAGTTCGGCCGCCTCGGGCGTCATCCGTGAGGAGCACGCTTCCTCCGGAGGCAATGAGTGCGCAATGCATCGACGGTGACCGGATGGCCGAACCGGGCCGCCAGGATCGGCCTGGCCGCGCTGGTGCTCATTGGCGTCGTCGCCGTCGTCGGACGCGCCGCGTTTCCCGCCGACATGGCGACGCGCCTGGAGCCGGTGCGCGTGGCTCTGCTCCAGACGTTCGATCTCACCGATCCGCTGATGGCCGAGCGGGCAGGCGCTATCACCAGGTTCGACCGCAGGTTCGCGCTGCACCCGGTTGCGACCGCCGTTCACATCGTGTCGGGTGGCCTGTTCCTGGTGCTCGTGCCGCTCCAGCTCTGGCGCAGCTTCCGCACGCGCCGTCGGGCGTTGCACCGCGTCATCGGTCGCATCGCCCTGGGCGCCGGATGCGCGATGGTGCTGACGGCGCTCTACTTCGGTCTCCTGATGCCATTTGCCGGCGTGGCAGAGGCAGTCACCATGTGCCTCGTGAGCGCATGGTATGCGTTCGCCACCGTCCGCGCGGTCCTGGCCATCCGGAATGGCGACGTCGCTCGCCACCGCGAATGGATGCTCCGCGCGATCGCGGTCCCGATCGGCGTCTCCGTCATCCGGATCGCCGGGCTCGTTCTGGAGCTCGCCCTCGTGGAACGGGGGCTCGGCCCCGAACTGATGTTCCAGCTCGCCATCTGGAGCGGATGGCTCTCGAGCATCGGCGCGATGGAAGTGTGGATTCGCTCCGCCTCGAGCCCGGCGACTCCGGCAACTGTGCCCAGGGCGCCACGCTCCGCGTGTTCACCTTCGCGGGAACGGTGACCGTACGGGCGGCCAGCGGCAGCGAGGCGCGCATCCGCGGCGAAACGCCTTCCTGGCCACCTACGTAGGAAAGGGGGCGGCCGCCTTCAAACCCAGGCCCCGCGCCCACTGTCTCATCGAATCGTACGCAGCCACCGACCCGCCGTGGCCTCCGCCACCCCGCTCTGGAGAACCCTGCTATGAGACCCCGCCACGCGGCTCCGCATTCTCTCGTCGTCCGATCGCTTCTGGCCTTCGGCGCCCTGGCCGTGCTCGCCCCGGCCGCACACGCCCAGGCGGGCGACTTCGACTGGAGGGGCGATGTCCCCGAGGGCGCCACGATCCGCGTCTTCACCTTCACGGGCACGGTGACCGTGCGGGAGACCAGCGGCCGCGAGGCGCGCATCCGCGGTACCAGCCGCAACGCCAGCTCGGATGACGTCGA
>CAYLPM010000073.1:0-3567 GCA_964385525.1 uncultured Gemmatimonadaceae bacterium | reverse complement strand
GCCCGTATCCGTGCCGCCGGCGCGGTCATCCGCCCGGACGAAGACGTAGGCCATCATGCCGAGGCCGAGCGCCTTCGGGTCGAGCCTGGTCGGATAGCTCACGATCACGCCGCGGTCCTCGAGCTTGCGGATCCGCTCGAGAATGGCCGACGGCGCCATTCCGAGCCGCCGAGCGATCTCGGCGTTGGGAATCCGAGCGTTTTCCTGAAGGATGCTCAGAATTTTCGTGTCCGTCTGGTCGATCATGCGCCAAATCCTGTGATAATCAGACAAAGCAGCGGTATATTGGCTGGACGACGGAAGATTATTCCGTCACTGGTGGCGCGCAAGCGGCGGGTGGAATCGCCTGAAGATCGCGCGGATTCAAGCGCCGGGCATGTGGCCGGCATCCCACTAGAGACATGAATGCCACCGACTTCTGACGGCCAGGGAGCCGCCGCTCGCCTCGTGTCTCCGGACGACGCTTCGGCTCCGGAGCGGGCTTCGGGCGCGAGACCGGTTCCGGCGCTCGAGCCGGCGGTGCTGCGCGCGCAGCGCGGCGACTTGGACGCGTTCGAGGAGCTGTACCGCGCGCACGTGGGACGGATCCTCGCGCTGTGCCTGCGGCTGTCCGGCGATCGTGGTCGCGCGGAGGAGCTGACGCAGGACGTGTTCGTCCAGGCGTGGCGGACGCTCGCCTCGTTCCGCGGCGAGAGTGCCTTCACGAGTTGGCTGCATCGACTCGCGGTGAATGCGTTTCTGGTCGATGTCCGGAAGACGCGGCGACGCGAGGCGCGCGTCCTCGCGGTCGAGGCGCCGGATGCTCTCCAGCACGCGGTGCGCGCCGGCGATCCGGAGGCGCGGATCGATCTCGAGCGGGCGATCGCGGCCCTGCCGCTCGGGGCGCGAACGGCGCTGGTGCTGCACGAGATCGAGGGATATCGACACGAGGAGATCGCGCGCCTGACGGGCGTGGCGGTGGGGACGGTGCGAGCGCAGCTTCACCGAGCGAGGCAGTTGCTGATGAAACGACTCGAGCGCTGACATGACGGCTTCAGGAGGAACTGGTTCGACCAGGCGGCACCCCGCCGACGCGCTGTTGCACGAGCATGCCGGCGGCGTGCTCGATGCGGCGCGACGTGCGCGCGTCGATCGGCACCTCGCCGGCTGCGCGGACTGCCGGGTTCGATACGACGCGCTCATGGCGTTGCGCGCCGAGCTGGCCGGCCTGCCGCGCGAGATCGCGCCCGATTCCGATCTCTGGCCTGGCATTCGAGCGGTGATCGCGGAGCCCGTGATCGCCGAGTCGCCAGCTCGAGTCGCCGAATCGGACGCCGTCGATGTTCCCGCCATCGTCCGGTCAGACTCGGGCGGACCGCTTGCGACCCACGCTGCCCAACGCTCGCCAGGTCGGAGCGTCTTCAGGTCACGCGCGGCCATGGCCCTGGCCGCGGTCGCGCTCGTCGTGATCGGTGCCGCGTCGTGGCTCGCGTTCGCGGGGGGCGATCGCGGTTCCGCGAGCGGACTCACGACCGCGGCGGCGGATCGCTTCGCGCATCTGGAGGCTCCGTACGTCGAGGCCGCGGCGGAGCTCGTCGAGGCCCTCGAGCGCCGGCGCGACGAGCTGCCCTCCGATGTCGCGGCACCGTTCGCATCCGCGCTGGCGCTCATCGACGAGGCGGTGCGTGAGACGCGATCGGCGGTCGCCGCCGATCCCGACAACGAGGCGCTCGCGGACATGGCTCTCGCCGCACACCGGCGCAAGCTCGAGTTCCTGCAGCGCGTGACGCAGTGGTCCTCCGAAGAGTGAGCACCCCCATGTCGCCCAACCGCTTCACCCGTCCGTTGCTCATCGTGCTCGCCGCGCTCCTCGCGCTGGCGGGGCAGGACACCGCCCACGCGCAGACACGCATCGATCAGCGGCGCCCGGCGGCGCCCGACGGACTGCTCAAGATCCACAATCTCGTCGGCTCCGTGCGCGTGATCGGCTGGGATCGCGACACGATCGCCGTGACGGGAACCGTCGGCAGCGGCACGTTCTACATGGGCGTGGGGAAGGGTGGCGGAAAGCTCGGGATCGAGCTGCCGACGGCGGTCAGCGCCCGCGTCGACCTGGCACCCGGGAAGACCGACGTGCAGGGGTCGTCGCTGGAAGTGCGGGTCCCGCGGCGCACCCGCGTGTGGGTGAAGGCTGCGTCGGCGACCATCGACGTCGACGGCGTGACGGGAGGCCTCGATCTCTACGCCGTCGGGGGCGAGATCCGGGTGCGCGGCGCACCGCAGGACGTCTACGCCGAATCGATGGACGGAGCACTCGACCTCGATGTGTCCGCGCCGGCCGTGCGGCTTCGCTCGGCGGGCGGTGCGATCACGCTGCGTGGTGCGATCGAGAACGCCGTCGCCTCGTCGGTGAGCGGCCCGATCATCGTGACCGGCGCGCGCCTCCAGCGCGGCCGGTTCGAGTCGGTCACCGGCGAGATCCGCTATGATGGCGATGTGGAGCGCGGCAGCTCGCTCGGCTTCGAGAGCCACTCGGGCCCGATCGTGCTCGCGGTATCCGAAGGCGTGTCCGCCGAGTTCGACGTGACCGCCTTCCATGCCGACATCCGGAACGAGATCGCGCGCGTGATCCCCCGCCTCGGCGGCGACCTGCGCTCGCGCATGCTGACCTTCACGCTCGGCGACGGCGGTGCCCAGGTGACGGTGCGCAACTTCAAGGGAACGATCACGCTCGTGCATCGGTGATCTCCTCGGCGCGTTCACGCGGCGCGTCCGTCCTGCCGCGAACGGCGCCCAGTCTCCACCCACGGGAGTGACGTCGGATCTTTCTCGATCGCTCCAAACGCTCTCTCTCTCTCCGGCATCTTACCTCCACACTCTCCTGGAGGATCGAATGCTTCGACGTTCGCGTGGTTTACTGCTGGCGGCGCTCAGCGCCGTCGTCGCGGTGCAGCTCGTCTTCGCTGGCTTGCCGGGCGACGCGATCGCCGCGGTCGCGGTCGAGTCCGTGCGCAAGGGACCGCCCTGGATCTCGATCGAGTATCCCCCGAATCCTCACGACGAGGCGTCGCGCAACGCGTTCCTGCTCGTGAACGCGTTTCACCACGGGACGCCCATGGCGTTCCCGGTCACCGGCAAGGCGGAAGGGGTGGTGAACGGTCAGCGACGCACGCAGGTGCTCGAGTTGCAGCGCACGTCGCGGCCAGGAGTCTACGCGCTGCGCAAGCAGTGGCCGGACGAGGGGACCTGGGTGCTCGTGCTTCGAGTCGAGCAGTCGAAGGCGGCCGTCGCGACCGCGTTGGTCTCGCTCGGCCGGGATGGCACGATCGCGTCGGTCGAGGTGCCGTCGCGGACCGATGGCCGGTGGACGATTCCGAGAATCGTCAGTGACGCCGAGGTGGAGTCGCTGCTCGCGCGGCGCGTGGCATCGCGGGAGTGAGGCTCGCCGTGGGGCCGCTCACGTGGTGGGCTGCTCGATCACGCGGCGCAGCGTGTCCATATCGAACGGCTTCTGGATCACCGCATCCGGGCGCAGGGCCGCGATTCGCTTCGCGGCCCTGCCGCTCGCGTTGTCGCCGCTCGAGATGA
>CAYLPM010000072.1:0-6048 GCA_964385525.1 uncultured Gemmatimonadaceae bacterium | reverse complement strand
AGGTGCCGTTCGTGCCGGCGTACGGGCCGGTCGTGGCGCTGGTTGCGGTGATGGTGCTGCTGAGCGTGGCGATCGGGTTGCTGACGGGAAGGGATGTGTTCAGGCAGACACCGATGGCGGCACTGCGCGAGGCGTGAGAGTCCGGGGGCGATTCTGCCGGAATCCAAGCCGTGAGCCCTCAGCCAGCCAGCGTACCAGCCGTCACGTGAAAGGTCGGGAGCGATTCTGCCGGAATCCAAGCCGTGAGCCTTCAGCCAGCCAGCGTACCAGCAGTGAGCAACAGCAGCGAGCTGCAAAGGAACGACGACCAGCGCGGACGCGTGGGCTTCCTGCTGGAAAGCTGGCCAGCCGTCAGGCTCACGGCTTGGATCCCACCTGCCAAGCCTTCGGACTTTCAAGGCGCCCGTGTCTCTTCCGTCTTCCAGAAATCGATTCCCGCCGCCTGCTGCCCCACCTCCACCGTCGCCACGCTGCGCATCGCCTCGAGATCGATGATCTCGACCGTGCCCGGCTCGGCGCCGATTCCCTCCACGCTCACGAACGCATACCGATTGTCGGGACTCACGACCACACCGTGCACGATGGGGCGCGCGGTGCGGATGCGGGCGAGCTCGCGCCACGTGGCGATCTCGAAGACGGAGACCGACTGATCACGCTTGTTGGTGGCCAGCAGCAGACGCCCGTCGGGCGACGGCGCGAGGTTGTAGACGCCGGGCGCCGTGGAAACGCGCCGCGCGAGCGTCCAGTCCTCCGCATCGATCACGACGATCTCGTCGGACTTGTTGCAGGCGACGAAGACCTGCCGTCCGTCGCGGGCGGACTCGGCCCAGGTCGGCGAGCAGGACGGATCGTGCGCCATCGTCTGGCGTGGGGCCGGGGCGGCATGACCCGCATGCGCCCCTGCCGCGGGTGAGGGCGAGGGCATCGCGGCTGGCGCACCGGCGTGCCCGCGCTCCATTCCCTTCGCCACCACGAAGTGCCGCGACACCGCGAACGTCCGCGTGTCGATTTCGACCAGCGCATCATCCATCATGCAGGTGGAGTAGTGTTTCGTGCCGGACGGGTTGAATCGCGATCCGTGCGGCATCGTGCAGGTGGTGATGCGCGCGACCTCGAGCATCGCGGCGGCATCGACGATGGAGATCGACGACGGCACCATGTCGCCGTGCAGATTGAAGTTCGCGACGAAGACCCAGGCCCCGTCGGGCGAGACCTGCAGCGACGCGGGAAAGTGGCCAAGCGTGGCGCGATCGACGAGCTGGTCACCGTCGGTCGTGTACTTCCAGAGCGTCCCGAAGGGCGTGCCGTGTCCCACCGACACGAAGTAGTGTCGGTCGTCCGGCGTCACGGCGACGCCGTGCGGTCCGTTGATCTCGGTGGGGATGAGTCCCGTGCGGAAGGTACGCTCGACGCGCGCGCCATCCGGTCCGAAGCGGATCAGCGAGACATCATCGGTCGATTCCGAGACGACGTAGACGAGATAGTCGAGCGCGGGCTCCCTGGCGGTCGCTGACACCGCGGCGCCGGCGGCCGTCGCCGGCACCGGCATGGAGCGCGGCGTGGATCCGGGCGTGGCGGTGCACGCCGCCACGCTGGCCAGCAGCAGGGACCGGGCGATCATCGTTGGACTAGAGGCCATGGTGCCTGAGACACTGCGGCGGACGTGCCGGTTCCGTTGCACCCGTCAGTATCCCGCGACGCCGCCGTCGCGGCGCGGATCGGCGGCGCCGACGAGCGAGCCGTCGGCACGAACGAGAACGACCTGCACGCCGCCGAACGCCGTCGTCCGCGGACCGTGCTCGTCCAGCGTGTAGCCGCGGCGGGTGAGCTCGCGCAGCGCAGACTCGCGGATTCCGCCTTCGATGCGAATCTCGGCAACATTGGTCAGCGGAAGCATGCGCGGCATCGACAGCGCCGTGAACGGGTCGAAGCCGTACTCGAGCGTATAGAGGATCGTGTGGACGATCGCCGGTCCGATGTACTGGGAGCCGGGTGAGCCGACGACGAGCCGCACGTCATCGCCGTCGAGCACGATCGTTGGTGCGATCGTCGAGCGCGGCGTCCGGTCGGGACCGGGCCGGTTCGCCTCCGGGCCGCCGAAGTTGGCGACCGCCGAGTTGAAGAACGCGCCGGCGGCGTACGATCCCGAGCCGAAGTACAGGCCGAGCGTGAAGGTGAGCGACACCGCGTTCCGGCCGGCATCGACGACCGAGAGATGCGTCGTCTGCGCCTCCTCGTCCTCCGGTGATCCGCTGCGTGCGCCGCCGGCCACCGGACGCGGAAGCGTCGTCGGCGCGGCCGGCTCGTGCACCGCGCACGCGGGATCGGCGGCGGTCCCCTCCTCATCCCACGGGTCGCCGGGCGGGAGCACCTCCGTGACCGCGCCGCCGATCAGCGCACGACGCTCGGCGGCGTACGACGCCGACGCGAGGCCGACGGCCGGCACCGCTGCATCATCCGGAAAGCCCACGAACGAGGATCGATCCGCGCGCGCGATGCGGATCGCATCGGCGACGAGCGAGAGCGCGCGGCCGTCGTGCGCCGGCGGACCGATCGAGCGCAGATCGTACGGCTCGAGGAGCGCGAGCGTCGCCAGCACCTCCACCCCGGCGAGCGGTGGCGGCGCCGAGATCACGGTGAAGTCGCGGAACGTTCCGCAGACCGGACGCCGCCACGTGGCCCGGTACGTCGCGAGATCCTCGAGCGTGATGAGGCTCCCGCCCGCGCGCAACGCCGCGACGATCGTCTCGGCCACCGGACCGCGGTAGAATCCATCGACGCCGGCGGACGCGATGTGCTCGAGTGTTCGCGCCAGCTCCTCCTGGACGAGAGGCGCGCCGGCCGCGACTGGTTGGCCGCCGGGGAAGAACAGCGCCGCGGACCCGGGCTCGCGAGTGAGCTTGTCGCGGTTGCCGGCGATCTGCGCGGCGAGCAGCGGACCGATCGCGAAGCCGTCGCGCGCGAGACGAATCGCGGGCGCCAGTACGTCAGCCGGCGTCTTCGTGCCGTAGCGCTCGAGTGCGTCGAGCAGACCGGCGACGGTGCCGGGGATGGCGACGCCCAACGCCGGCCTCGCTGCCGGCTCCCGCGGAAGCAGACGACTCCACGCCGAATCGGCACCGGTACGCGGGTAGAAGTCGACGACCTCCGCGCGCTCGTGCTCCTCGAGCCAGATCGTCATCGCGCCGCCGCCGCCGATCCCCGACATCATCGGCTCCACGACCCCGATGGCGAACGCGGTCGCGACGGCTGCATCCACCGCGTTGCCGCCACTCTCGAGAACCTGCTTGCCCGCCTGCGCGGCGAGCGGGTGCGCCGCCGCGACCATGCCGCGCGTCCCCTCGCCCCGCTGCAACCCGACGGGCTTCACGGCTCCCTCGGGAATTCCGGGCCGGCATGCCGTCGCCGAGAGGATCAGCCCGAGCAGCGCGGACGCGGCCCGGAGCATCGTCGGGCATGTCATCGGCCGCGTGGCATCGAGCGGAATGGTATCGAGCGACGAGCCGTCGAGCGGCGAGTCATCGGGCGGCAGGTCATCGAGCGGCGAGTCATTGGGCGGCGAGTCACTGGGCGGCGAGTCATCGAGCTCTCCGGCAATGCGTGCGCCATCGAGCGCCGACCCGTCAGAAGATCTCCACCCGAAGGTAACGCCGGGGATTCGCCTTGATGTCCTGGACCAGGGCGCGCAGTTCCAGCATCAGCGAGTCCCCGTTCTGGTACAACGATGGATTGGTGAGCAGGAGGCCGAACGATCCCTGGCCGGAGTTGAGGCGGAACAGCAGCGTGTCGGTGCGCGAGAGAATCCCCTCCACCTGGAGCTGGGCGCCGGAGAGTCGGCGCGACAGGTCTCGCAGCGTCGCCGTCGCTTCTTTCATCTGCTCGGCCGAGATCGCGGCGTCGGCGACGATCTGCCGGAGCTCGCCCTCGCTCGTCGAGGAGTCCACGCGTCCGGCGGTCCGCTGGAGCGCGGCGGAGGTAGCGTTGAGCGACGCCACGCCGATGCGCAGATCACGGGTCAGGAGGTCGAGGTTGCCCGACTGCGAGCGGACCGCTTGCGAGAGCTCCGCCGACAGCTCCGCGAAGTTGGCGATCGAGGAACGCAGCTCGCGGGCCGCGCGCTCGTCGAATGCCACCTGTACGCGCTCGGCGACGGAGGCGACGTCGCCGGCTATCTGCCCCGCCACCGCGGTGAGCTGCGCGATGTCGGGAAGTGTCGCGCCGGGCAGATACTCCCGGGATCCGCTCGCCTCGGCGATCGCGTCGCGCACCTCACGATTCAGCGGAATTCCCTGGCGGTCCGTGATCACGACCTGCCACTCGCCGAACAGGCTCGCCGCGGTGAGGAGCACCACGGGATCGGTCGGGAGCTCGACTCCGGGATCGATCGCCATGCCGAGGTGCACCCAGCCTTCGTCGGCTAGCTCCAGGGACTCGACGCGACCCGCGCGCACGCCGCGAATCACGACCGGATTGCCGACCTGTGCATTGCCCACCGAGCGCAGACGTGCCATCACGCGATCGCGATCGTCGCGCAGGTCCGCCTGGCTCACCCACACGGTCGCGGCGACGAGCAGCGCGGTGGTCGCGAGTATCACCGCCCCGACGAGAACATCGTTCGTTCGCTTCATGAGTGCGTGCCTCGATCAGCCGGTGCGGCCGAGCAGCCACACGACGGCCCAGAAAGCATCCAGGACCAGGATCATCACGGCGGAGTAGACGACGGCACTGGTCGCGGCCCGCCCGACCCCTTCGGCACCGCCGCGCGTCCGCATCCCGCTGATGCAGCCGATGAGGGTCACCGCGAAGCCGAAGCTGGCCGACTTCACGAGGCCGTAACTGACGTCGAAGACCTCGAAGAACAAGCGGAGCCCCTTCACGAACTCGGGCGACGACAGATTGAGCAGTCCGATCGAGGCCATCCACCCCGCGCCGACGCCGGCGACCATCGCCGCCCCGACGACGACCGGAAACATCACCGTTCCCGCCAGGACGCGCGGCACGACGAGGTACGCGTAGGGATCGTACGTCAGCGTCTCCAGGGCATCGATCTGCTCGGTGACCCGCATCGTGCCGATCTCGGCGGCGATGTTCGCGCCCACGCGGCCGGCGAGCGCGAGTCCGGTCAGCACGGGGGCGAGCTCCATCGTGATCGTCTTCTGCACCAGCGTCCCGACGAAGTACATCGGCACGGCGCCGGTGAACGAATAGCTGGCGAGGAGTGCCAGCACGATCCCGGTGAACAGGGCGATGAAGAGACCGATCGGCATCGAGTCGACGCCGAGCCGCCGGGCCTGCTGTGTCGCGTGCGGACCCCACGTCCGCACGTCGGCGGCCGCCCGGAAGGTGTCACGGAGAAAGTAGCCCACCTGCGCCGCGCCGACCAACAGCGATCGCCCGGCGGCGCCCACCGCGGCGAGGAGACCCACGCCGGGTGCGCGATCCCCTTCGGCAGCACGGACGGACGTTGTCACGTGTACCCCACTGGTTGCGTAGGCCTCGGCACGCGGATGCGGTGCCACCCCTCAGGAGTATGGACTACGGCAGAGTGCGGTGGCAACGGGGAACCGCGCACCGCCGAGTCGGCAAAGCCCTCACAATCCCGGAACGCGGAAACGCTCCCTATCGGAGGGCCGGCTCCGGTAGCTCCGGCTTCTCCAGCCGCCTGTTCACTCGCTCGTCCGGCCGCCTTTCCTGCGGCTCCGACCCGACCGACTCCGTGAGCGACGCCCGACCAGTCCTGGGGTCGAAGATGCTGCCAGGCGGCAGCACGTGCATGCGCACGCCCGCCGCACCCAGCACCGGTGCGGAATCGACCGTCACGGTAGCCTCCCGCGCGTCGTACACGATGACCACGCTCTCGCCGATCACGCGCCAGAGGCCATCGGGACCGACGAGCAGCGCCGTGCTCTCATCGATACCGAGTCCGACCAGAGAGGGGTTCTCGAGCACGAGGCTGATGAGCCGATTGTGACGGCGCCGCCGGACGAAGTGCTGATCGACGATGGCGCCGGGGAGGAGCGTGATGCCGGGCTCCGTGACGACGTTCTT
>CAYLPM010000071.1:0-3326 GCA_964385525.1 uncultured Gemmatimonadaceae bacterium | reverse complement strand
GCGTGCGGCGTAGCAAGAGACCGCGGGGCCCGAACGCTTGCCCGTTACTCGGCCCCTATTGCCCCGCGGGCTCGCAGCGTGTAAGCCGCGAGCTGCCGAAGCCGGCCTCGTCGCGACCACGCGCAAGGATCTCACGTGCACGACCGTCGCGCCGCCCCTCTATATGGGGCGGCGCGAGAATCCTGATCGTGGCGACGCGAGAATCAGTACTCGCGCCGGCGTCCTCCGCCACCGCCACCGCCGCCGCCGCCGCCACCATACCCTCCGCCGCCGCTGCCACCACCGCCTCCACCCCGACTACCGCCACCGCCGCCGGGCGTACCGCCGCCGAGTCGCGTCACGTTCTCCGCGGCCGGGCCCTTCTGCCCCTGCACCACGTCGAACTCCACGCTCTCGCCTTCGTCGAGCGACTTGTAGCCGCCGCCCTGGATCGCCGAGTGGTGGACGAACAGGTCCTTGCTCCCGTCTTCGGGCGTGATGAAACCGAAGCCTTTGTCGTTATTGAACCACTTGACTGTTCCCTTCATGCGCATCGTGCCTATCTCCGTCCGAAGACATTGTCGCGTGCTGCCGGGCCCGCCACCGGAATGGCCGGTGGTCGAGCAGGAAGCTGCACCTTCCGATCCAGAAGTGGAAGAGGACCCGCCGAAGCGTGGGTCCCGACCGCGATCGAACCGCGGTACCGCCTCGACGTTCAGGGCACTCGGAGCGGGTGCACCCGTACGAGCTCCCGATCATCTTCGTCGCGACCGACGCCCACGACGGCGTCCGCCCGGGCGTCGGTGATCCTGAGTCCCTTCGGGCCGAGCGCCGTCAGCACGCGGTGTCCCGACGGGGCGTACACGTCCCACTGCGACAGCCCCTCGCGCGTCCGCGGCCAGCGCTCGACCCAGAGGCGCTCCATGCGGTCGATGAAAATGCCCCGAAACGCCGGCGCTTGATCGGCCCTCGGCAGCGCCGTCGCCCACTCGCGGATCACGCGCCGGTCATTGGGCGTCGCGCCGCGCCGGACCATGTCCGTCACCATCTCGCCGATGTCGGCGTCGGTCACCCCGCTCCGCGGCTGACTACGCTCGATCGCGACGCGTTGCTCGCCGTCCGCGGCATAGCGCCGGATCACATCGTCGCGCGCGGATCCCAGCCAGAGATCGCTCCCGGCTCCAGCGGCCCACGCGATGGGCGTCACAGGCGCCGCGGGCCACGGCATCCCGCGTCTGACCATCACGTCCTGCTCGGCGAACACACCCAGGGTGTCGAGCCGTCCCGATCGCGGCGAAAGCACGAGGACCATGAAGTGCTGGGAGTGCATCCCCTCGGACGCGCCGAACAATCGCTCGTTGCCCTTGAGGAGAAACTCACCGCCCGGCAGGATGCCCCACGACACGAGATTGAACCTCGCGTCGGCGAGCTGCGGCAGCCGCAGCGGCGTGTGGTCGATCAGTCGTCCCGACGCGAGATAACGGAGGCGCGCTCCACCCTCGTCGAGCAACAGGACGGTGTCGGCCTTCCCGACGGTGAGCGCGATCAGCCCGCCGGAGAGCTCCCCCGGCCCGGGGCCCCTGCCACCGAGATCGACCAGATGACGCCCTCGCGCATCGTACATCCGCGCCCTCGCGTCGTGCCGTTCGGCGACGACGATGCTTCCATCGGAGAGGAATCGCGCCGACGACACGGCGAACAACTGGTCCGCGGGATCGACGTCGGATTGGCCGATCTCGACGAGCGGCCGCGGGTCGATCGTCGCGATCGCCTCCTGGCACAGGATGACGCCGGGCAACAGACACACGCACGCGCCGGCTCGAACGGTTGCAGTGATCACGTGTCTCCTATTGGGTTTCGACAGGAGGATGGACCTGCTCCTGTCGAAACGCAAGAGGAGATCGCCGACAGTTTCTTCGAGCAAGGTCCATCTCCCGGCACCTCGTTCATCGCGCGCGCCGCGGCGGCGCCCTTAAAACGCTCGGTCCGAGGGCGGACGCTTGCCATTCACCAGTGTGCGCCTTACAGTAGGTAGCATACTGAAACCGAGGACCGCCGTGGCCAAGCAGCAGGGACAACTCCTCCCCGGAACCTTCGACATGCTCATCCTCAAGGCGCTCAGCCTGGGCGCCATGCACGGCTGGGGCGTTGCCGATCGCATCGAGCGGCTCTCCGACGGGATCTGCGCCGTCCCGCAAGGCGCCGTCTACCCCGCGCTCCAGCGCGTCCTGCGCCAGGGATGGGCGACCGCCGAGTGGCGCACGACGGACAGCCACCGGCGGGCCCGCTACTACCGACTCACCGCCTCCGGCCGGCGCCAACTCGAGCGCGAGACGGCGTGGTGGCAGGGGATGGTCGGCGGCATCGACCGCGTGCTGCGCGCCAAGCCGCAGGAGGCCTGATGTCCTGGCTCCATGGGTTCCGCGAACGGCTCCGCGACCGGATGGAAGGCCGGGGCCGCGATCGCGAGTTCGAGGAGGAGATCCGCTACCATCTCGAGATCGAGACCGCGCGGTTGCGCGCCTCCGGCCTGAGCGACGAGGAGGCGCGTGCCTCGGCACTCACCCGCTTCGGCGATCCGCGGCGCGTGCACGAGAGCATGCGTGATGTTCGCGGACGGCCCCTGCTCGAGGGCAGCATGCAGGACGTTCGCTGGAGCGTCCGGACGCTGCGCAAGCACATCGGCTTCACGACCCTCGCGCTCGCGACGCTCTCCCTCGGCATCGGAGCGGCCACCGTCGCCTTCACGGTGCTGCACACCGTTCTCCTGCGCCCGCTGCCTTATCAGGATCCCGGGCAACTGGTGCTGATTCGTGAGCGCACCGAAGAACGTCAGCTGCTCGCGCCTTCCCACCCCAACTTCATCGACTGGCGCGAGCGCGCGCGGGTCTTCGACGGCGTGGCGTCGGCGATGTACCCGGGCGCGCAGGCCGTCACGGCCGGCGATGCGGACCCCGTGCGCGTCATCACCACCGGCGTGTCGCACGGCTTCTTCGAGCTGCTCGGCGTGCAGCCCGTCGTCGGCCGGACGTTCGTGGCGCAGGAGAGCGAAGTCGGAGCCCCGCGCGTCGTGGTCGTCTCGCACGAGTTCTGGATGCGCGCGATGGGCGGTCGCATGCCGCTCGGCAGCATCCGCGCGGGGACCACCGCCGTCGACGTCGTCGGCGTCCTGCCGCCCGGCTTCGGCTTCCTCGGAGAAGCCGACGTCTACTTCCCGCACGAGCCGTGGCCCGGCACCATCCGCACCGCGCACAACTACCGCGTCGTCGGACGACTGGCGCCGGACAGGACGCTCAGCGACGCCCGGACCGAGATGACCAGCCACTCGCGCGCCATGCACGCCGAGT
>CAYLPM010000070.1:0-1502 GCA_964385525.1 uncultured Gemmatimonadaceae bacterium | reverse complement strand
GGCGGCATCGGCACGCTCGAGGAGACGTTCGAGGCCTGGACATGGGCGCAGCTCGGAATTCATGGGAAGCCCCTGGGCATTCTCGACGTGGAGCAGTTCTTCCGGCCACTCGCGGCCTTCCTCGATCGCATGGTCGACGAGCGATTCCTGCGGCCGATTCACCGGCAGATGGTGATCGTCGATGACGATCCAGGCGCGCTCCTCGATCGGATGGCGACCTACGTGCCGCCCGACGTCCCGAAGTGGCTGAATCGTACCGAGACCTGAGGCGCACGCGTCGCGTCCGATCCGTTCCGCCAGTCGCGACACACCACGGACGCATTCCATGACGGCAACACCACGACGCAGGTGTAGGGCAAACTCCCATTCCGCGCCGCGCACACCCGGGTTAGCGTCGGGAGGAGCGACTCACCCGAGGGATCATGCGAGACTTCCTTGCCGACGTGCGATACGGCGCCCGCAGCCTCTGGGCAAGGCCTACGTTCACGTTTGCGGTAGTCGCGACCCTGGCCGTTGGCATCGCGACGACGACCGCGATCTTTTCTTTCGTGAACGCGGTCGTGCTCCGGCCGCTGCCGTTCCCGAATTCCGACCGGCTCGTGACGATCTGCGAGCAGTACCCGGGATCGTCGTCGGACTGGTGCAGCATCTCGCCCCCCAACGTCGAAGACATCCGTGCCAGCGCGCGATCGTTGGAGGCGATCGGGATCGGCCGCACCTGGTCGTACCACCTGACGACATCCGACGGCCATCAGCCGATGAACGCCGCGATCGTCACACCCGGCGCGCTTGCCGCCCTCGGCGCGCGGCCCGCGCGCGGGCGGCTGTTGCGGGAGGACGATCTCATCGGCCAGCCCAGCTCCGTGGCTTTGCTCTCGTACGAGAGCTGGCAGGGACGATTCGGTGCGGCCGAAGACGTCGTCGGGCGGACACTCATCCTCGACGACCTGCCGGTCACGATCGTCGGCGTGATGCAGCCCGGCTTCGTGCTCCCCAGGTACGGGTCGGTCGACTTGTGGCGGCCGATCCACCTGATGCCGAACGACGAGGAGGCACGGGACTGGCCGGGCTTCGTCGCCTACGGCCTGCTGCGTGAGGGCGCGTCGCTCGATCAGGCGCGACACGAAGTCGCCGGCGTGGCGACGAACCTCGCGGACACGCATTTCGCGGCGAAGGATGGATGGGGGCTGTCGGTCCAGTCGATGCAGGACCTGGTCGTCGGCGGCGTGCGGCAGACGATGTACACGCTGTTCGGCGCGGCCGCGGTCATGCTGCTCATCGGCTGCGTGAACGTCGCGAACCTGCTGCTCGTCCGGGAGAGCGCCCGCGGTCGCGAGATCGCGGTGCGCAGCGCGCTCGGCGCCACGCGCGCCAGGATGGCGCGGACGTTCCTCATCGAGAGCGCGCTGATCGGCGCAGCGGGCACCGCGCTCGGTCTGCTGATGGCATCCGCCCTCAGCGGTGTGTTCAAGTCCATCGCGCCGCCGGGGATTCCGCGGCTC
>CAYLPM010000069.1:0-10650 GCA_964385525.1 uncultured Gemmatimonadaceae bacterium | reverse complement strand
GCGTTCGGCGTCGCCATGTGGGCACCGGTCATGAGCTGGATGGAGCTCCGGGGCCAGTTGATCGGCGGTGCGCTCGCGGCGCAGACGCCGCAGACCGATGATCGCCGGTTCGGGGAGCTGGACCTCTCGGCGCTGATCGTGCCGTTCTCGTGGCTCGCGTTCGAGGTCGGCGGGACTTCGAGAACCTACACGGCACCCCTCGGCCGGCAGCGGTGGATCACGATGCGAGCGGGCGCCGAGCTGCGCCTGGAGCTCCTCGAAGACCGGGTTCGCGGAACACTGGGCGGCGCGCTGATGCCGGTGGCCAGCGCGAGCGGTGTCGAGAACCCGAGCGTCGCGGTGTCGGCCGGCTCGACGCTGACCTACACGCACGGGAATCTGAGTGCGACCGTCGCCTACGAGATCGATCGCTACGATTTCCCCGCCACGGGGGGCGCGCGCCGGCTGGAGCAGTTGTCGAGTCTCGCGGCGCGCATCGGCCTGGTTGTGCCGGAGCTGCGCTGGCCCCTCGGCGGCGGCAGCGACCCCGACTGAGCCGTCCGGGTCACTACCCGTCCAGCGCCTCGATCACGCGGTCGATCTCCGCCGCCGTGTTGTAGCAGTGGGGAGAGAGACGGATCACCCCTTCCCGTACGGCGAAGGCCACGCGTGCCGACGTCAGGCGCCGGGCCGCGGCGGCCGCGTCCGGCGGCACGACCGACACGATGCCGGCCCGGTGCGACGCGTCAGCCGGCGTGACGAGTCGAACATCCTCGCGTGAGTCCGCCCACTCGACCAGTCTGGCGACGAGCGATCCGATGTGCGACGCGACCTGTTCGACGCCCAGCTCCAGCAGCAGATCCAGGCTCGCGGCCATCGTCGCGAACGCCTGCGCCGGGAGCGTGCCGACCTCGAACCGACTCGCCTCATCGCGGTACGTGAGGTCGTAGTCGGTGAGCGTCGTGAAGTCATCCGAGTTTCGCATCGACAGCCAGCCGATGTCCATCGGCTCGAGCGCGCGCACCAGGTCCCGGCGCACAAAGACGAAGCCCGTCCCCCACGGCGAGAGCATCCATTTCTGGCCACCGCACGCCAGCAGATCGACATCGGCGGCGTGGACGTCGATCGGGTGGGCTCCCACCCCCTGGATGGCATCCACCACGAGTCGAATGCCGCGCGCCCGACACTCGCGCCCGAGCCGCTCGAGGTCGACGCGGTAACCCGTCGAGAACTGGACCCACGACACCGTCACGACACGGATGCCCGGCTCGTCGAGCGCTCGCAGGAGTGCCGGCTCGTCGGGCAGCGTGTCGACGCACGGCACGCGGACGACTCGCACCCCGGGCAGCGCCATCCACGGATAGATGTTCGCGGGGAACTCGCGATCGAAGGTGAGCACCGTATCGCCCGCGCGGAGGCCGAGCGCACGCGCGGCGAGGTTGATGCCGTAGCTCGTGTTCACCATCAGGGCGATCTCCGCGGCATCGGCGCCGATCAGGCGCGCGCACCGCTCGCGCGCACGATGCAGGGCACCGAACTGCAGCTCGTACGTGATGCGGAACGGCTCATCGCGCAGCGCCTCGAACTCGGCGCGGGCGGCCCGTGCGCGCATCGGCAGCGGCCCGGTGGATGCATTGTTGAGGTAGATCGAGTCACCGCGCGGCGCCCACGGGAACTCGCGCGCGCGCAACGCCTCGACGTCGTATCCAACGGACCTCGATCCGGCGGTCACGGAACCCCCGCCGCGGGAACGCTCGCCGCGCTCGGCAATCCGGCGCGGCGATAGCGCGGATCCATGACATCGCGCAGGGCGTCTCCGAGGAGATTGAACCCGAGGACCGCCGCGCCGATCGCTAGTCCCGGAAACACGGACGTCCACGGCGCCGAGCGCAGCTGCGCCAGGTCGCGCGCGTCGGCGATCATCGCGCCCCAGCTCGGCGTCGGCGGCTGCACGCCAAGTCCGAGGAACGAGAGCGCCGCCTCGGCCATGATCGCGCCCGCGACTCCGAGGGTCGCAGCGATCACGACCGGAGCGACCACGTTGGGGAGGACGTGACGGAGGATGATTCTCGTGTCGCGCGCGCCCAGCGCGCGGATCGCCTGCACGTACTCGAGCTGCCGCACCACGAGGACCTGGCCGCGAACGATGCGCGCCATCCCCGCCCATCCCACGAAACCGATGGTCACCACCACCACCGTGAGCGAAGGCTGGAGCGCGGCGACGAGGGCGATGAGGAGAAGCAACGTCGGAAAGGCGAGCGTCACGTCGGCGAGGCGCATGACGCCTTCATCGACCCAGCGGCCGTAGAAACCAGCGAGCAGCCCCAGCGACAAGCCGAGCGTCAACGCGATGGATTGCGAGACGAGTCCGACCGCGAGCGACACTCGAGCCCCGTAGACGAGCCGCGCCCAGACGTCGCGCCCCTGGATGTCGGTCCCCATCCAGTGCCCGGTCGACGGCGGCGCGAGCTGGTTGCGGAGCTCGATCCGCGTCGGATCGTGCCGGGCGATGAGCGGTGCCGCGGCGGCCGCGAGCACGAGGAGGACGACGGCGGTGACGCCGATCATCGCGCGCGGGTCACGCGCGAGCCGGCGCGCGAGCCCCGGGCGGCCGGCGGTCGGTGTCATGGCTCGCGCAGCTCCGGCGGCGTATCCGCCGGCTGTCGCCGCCACCGTCGATGGTGCCACAGATACTGCTCGGGCGCGCGGCGGATCCACTGCTCGAGGATCTTCGTGTAGCGCGCGACGATCGCATCGACGTCGCGCTCCCGGTCGCCGGTGTCCTCGATCGTCACCGCCTCGAAGCTGAAGCGATAGCGTCCGCTCGGCTGCCGCAGGGGTACGGCGAAGACGGTCGGCACCCCCATGCGCAGCGCGAACACCGCCGGCCCGCGCGGCGTCTTGGCCGGACGCCCGAAGAACGGAACGAACGTCGACGCGAGCCCGATCACGCCCTGGTCGGCGAGAAAGGCGATCGCGCGTCCCTCGCGCAGGGAGCGCGGCGTGCGGCGCACCGCCTCGGCGTCGTACACTACGTGCATGCCGAGCTTCGCGCGCGTGTCGTTGAGGTAGCGGTCGAACAGGGGGTTGCCCATCCGCCGGACGATGACATCGAGCGGGATGCCGCGCGCGGCGAGATAGGCGCCGCCGAGCTCCCAGTTGCCGAGATGCCCGGTGACGAAAATGCACCCCTTGCCCATCGCCATCGCGCGCTCGACGGTACTCCAGTTGTCGGTGCCCTCGAACATGTCGAGCACGTCCTGCTTCCCGAGCGTGGACATCAGCGCCGCCTCGATGGCGGTGCGGCCGAGGTGCTCGTAGGCGCCGCGCGCAATGCGATGCACCTCCGGCCGATCGAGGCCAGGGAACGCGGCGGCGACGTGCCGCTCGACCGTCCCGCGGCGAATGCCGAGCGGGCGATAGCCGAGCGCACCGATGCGCTCGCCGAACGCGGCGGCGCGCGGCAGGCTGAGGAGGTCGAGCGAGGCGACGACGCCGCGCAGCGCCCAGTACTCGGCGCGGTCGGCGAGTGTCGGCGTCGCGGGCGACGAGTCGGCGGGCGCGCTCATCCGGGGGCGGCTCCGGTCGCGCACATCGTGCGCGCGTTCATCGCGCCTTCCATCGCAGACGATCCCGCGCGGCGAGCGCGGCCCGCTCCACGGCATCGACCATCGACTCGTCGGTGAACTCGCGGCCGACCCGTCCGCGACCCGCGTTCCCCATGGCGCTCCGCTGTTCGTCGCGAGCGAGGAAGCCGCTGACGAGGGCCGCCGTGGCGGGCGGATCGCGGTGCGGAAGGAGCATACCGGCAATCCCATCGGCGATGTAGTGCTGCGAGAGCGAGTCGCGCTCGACGAGCACCGGCGTGCGCATCGCCATGAGATCGAGGCACCCGAAGGCGAGATCATCCTGACCGGCGGTCACCCAGCCGAGATCGGCGGTGCTCAGCACCTCGAGCGGATCGGCGGGGACGCCCAGGTGCACGACGCTCCGCGTGATCCCGAGGGCGGCGGCGTGCATGCGGTAGGCGGCGTCGTCCGAGCCCGGCCCGAGGAGCAGGAATCGAAGCTCGGGGTGCCGCGGGGCGAGCAGGGCCATGGTACGCAGCGCGACCGCGACGCGCATCTTCGATGTGCGATCGGCGATGCACACGATCGTGCGCGTGCCGGCGCGCCGCGGGTCGTGGACGACACGCAGGGCGTCGTAGTGCGCGACCGGCACACCGAGCTCCGCGACGACGGGCTCGAGCCGCTGCGCGGCGAGCTCGCCGGCCGCTTCCATGTCCTCGCGGGTGGTGAAGAGCAAGCCGCCCGTGGTGAGGCGCAGGGCGAGCCGTCCGCGCAATCCGAGTGCGAGGCGGACGCCGGCGGGCACGCGGCGCACGACCGCGCCGCGGCCGGCGAGGACCTGCGCGGTCGCGGCGACGAGATGCTCGTCGTCGGTGTGGACGAACACCACCTCGACGAACCGGTCGCTCAGCAGGCGCCGCAAGCGCGCGGCGCGCATCAACCAGCCACCGCCGAGCGGCGGCGCGAACACCGCGTAGACGCCCCGCGCGAGCCGCCGCTCTACCGCGCTGCCGGGCGCGCACGCGAGCGCGACCTCCCACCCGCGCGACGCGAGTCCGCGCGCCGCGACATCGAACGCGCGGGCGCTCCCCGACCAGTCGTTGGCGGTGTGATAGAAGAGTGCGCGCACTAGACCGTGGCGGTCTCGGGGCGATCGCGGAACTGGAGCGCGTGCAGCCGGTGGTACACGCCCCGTCGCGCGAGCAGCTCGCGATGCGTGCCGCGTTCCACGATGCGGCCACGCTCCAGGACGAGGATCTGGCTCGCGTGCTCGATCGTCGACAGCCGGTGCGCGATCACGAACACCGTGCGTCCCTCGAGCAGGCGGTCGATCGCCTCCTGGACGAGGCGTTCCGACTCCGCGTCGAGCGCCGAGGTCGCTTCATCCAGGATCAGGATCGGCGGATCGACCAGCAGCGCGCGCGCGATCGCGATCCGCTGCCGCTGGCCGCCGGAGAGCCGGGCGCCGCGCTCGCCGAGGATCGTGTCGTAGCCCTCCGGCAGCTCGCGGATGAACTCGTGCGCGTTCGCCGAGCGCGCCGCCGCCTCGAGTCGGACGTCGTCGTGCGCGTCCTGCTCGCCGTACGCGATGTTGTTGCGCACCGTGTCGTTGAACAACACGGTGTCCTGACTCACGATCCCCGTGAGCCGGCGCAGCGCGGGGAGGGCGATCTCACGCGTGTCGATGCCATCGATCGTGATCCGGCCGCTCGTGGGCTCGTAGAACCGCGGGATGAGGTCCGCCAACGTACTCTTCCCGGCGCCACTCGGTCCCACGAGCGCTACGATCTCGCCCTTGCGCGCCGTGAACGATACGTCGGAGAGCACGGGCTCGTGCTCGTAGGCGAAGCCCACGTGCTCGAAGACGACGGCGTCTTCGAACCGGACGTCGCGACGCGTTCCGCGGTCGCGCTGCGTCTCGGTGGGTTCGTCGAGCACCTCGAACAGCCGCTCCGCGGCCGCGATCGATTGCTGCGCGGTCGTCGGGATCTGCGACAGGGTCTTCAGCGGCTGGAGGAGGCGCATTACGTAGATCAGGAACGCGATCAGATCGGCGCCGCTCATCGTGCCGTTGATCAGCACCTGCTGCGCGCCGATCCAGAGGATCAGCACCGCGATCAGCGTCCCCACGACCTCGGTGATCGGCTGCGCGAGGTACGAGATGCGCGTCACGCGCACCATCCCGCGCGAGTAGCGATCGCTCGACTCCACGAACCGCCGCTCCTCGTACCCCTCGGCTCCGAACGACTTCACCAGCCGCACGCCGCCGACGGACTCCTGCACGACGCTCGTCATCTCCCCGTAGTCGTTCGCCAGGCGGCGGTACCCCTTGCGCAGCTTGCGCAGGAGCGGCTGGAGGAGCGCGATCAGCAGCGGGGCGACGATGAGCGCGAGCAGCGTGAGCTGCCACGAGATCGCGAACAGGAACGCGACGTACGCCACGACGAGCGCCGCGCTCTGCACGGAGCGCGTGATGACCTCCGTCATGATCAGGCGCGTCTGCGCGGTGTCGCTGATCACGCGCGCAATGATCTGGCCACCCTTGGTGCGCATGTACCACCCGAGCGGGAGCCTCCCGAGGTGGCGGTAGACCGCGTTGCGGAGATCGCGGGTCACGTACTCCTGAAGGCGCGCCGCCATCTGGCCGGCGAGCCAGACGAGGATGTTCTTGAGGGTGATCGTCGCGACGATGATGAGGATCACGTTGCGCAGCGATCCCATGCGATCGTCGGGATCGAGCAGGAAGCCGATCGTCGCGCGCAGGAAGTCGCTCAGCAGCCCGCCGCCCAGCGGGATCGGGGGTTGATCGAAGAGCGTGTTGAGGAACGGGATCAGCAGCGCGAACGAGAAGGCGTCGAGAAACGCGGCGCCGACGTTCGCGGCGATCGTCCCGACCATCCACCAGGCGTGCGGCCGGAGGAAGCCGACGAGCCGGCGAGCGGGTCGCATCCGCTGGTCAGGTCGTGCGCGGGGTGAGCAGCGAGACCGGGAGGATCACCTCTTCCGGCGTCACCCCGCCGTGGAGGAACGATCCTCGATAACGGCTCTGGTACTCGCGCAACTTGGTCGGATAGACGAAGAACGTGTCGCCGGCGGCGAGCAGCGTGTTGCCGCCGAGCCCGCGCTTCGGGATCCGCAGCGCATCCTCGTCGCGAAACAGCAGCGCGTACTCCGGCCGCTCGGCGCGCAGATCCTCGCCGAACTTGTAGCGGAGATTCGCGGTCGCGTCGCGCTTGGCGAACACCGTCGCCGGCGTGTGGCAGTGGATCGAGCCGTGATCACTCGTGACCAGCACCGAGATGCCGCGGCGCGCCGCCTCCTTCAGGAGCGTGAACGCCGAGGAACGGCGGAACCACTCGCGGGTCAGGCCGCGCAGCGCCGCCTCATCCCGCGCCACCTCGAACAGGATGCCCGATTCGCTGCGTCCGTGCGTCAGCAGATCCACGAAGTTGAACACGAACGCGCCGATCCCTTCCTGGAGCAGCATGCCCGGAATCCGGCGCTCGAGCGCGTCGGACTCGGCCGCCGTGGAGATCTTGTCGTAGTGCACGTTGAGCGTGCGTCCCGACTCCCTGAGCTGGGCCGTGAGCAGCTCCTTCTCGTGCTGATTCAGCGATTCATCCGCGTCCCGGTCGCCCCACCAGTCGGGATAGCGCGCGGCGATCTCGCCCGGGAAGAGCCCGCTGAACATGGCGTTGCGCGAGTATGGTGTTGCCGTCGGCAGCACGGCGTAGTAGTGCGCCGTCTCGACCTGGAAATGTTCGGCGACGAGCGGCTCGAGCACGCGCCACTGGTCGAGCCGCAGGCAGTCGATGACGACGAACAGTGTCAGACGGCTCCGGTCGGCGACCGGGAGCAGGAATTCGGGCACGATGTCGATCGAGAGTGGCGGCCGGTCGCCCGCGAGGTCGCGCAACCAGGCAGGATAGGCGCGGTACATGTACTGCGCGAACTCGCGGTGCAGGTCGGGATAGAGCGTGCGCAGCGAATCGTAGAGTCCCGATTCGCCGGCGGCGGCGAGGTCCACTTCCCACTGCGTGAGCTCGACGTAATGGTCGATCCACTCGCGCCAGCTGCCCGGGACGTGCCCGCCGAACTGGAGTGCCCGGAAGCGCTCGACGAAACGGCGCGCCGTGGCCTCCTGGCGGATCCTCGGCCCCTCCAGGATGCGCGTGACGACGCTGAGCACCTGGCGCGGACTGACGGGCTTCACGAGGTAGTCGCGGATGTTCACGCCGATGGCCTCGGCGAGGGTCCCTTCCTCCTCGCTCTTGGTGACCATGATCACCGGCATCGTGGGGTCGATCTCGCGCACCTCGCGAAAGACCTCCAGTCCGCGCCGCCCCGGCATCTGCTCGTCGAGGAGCAGAAGCGAGTAGGGGCGCCGGCGCAGCATCTCGACGGCGTCATCGGCATTCCGGGCCCATTCGACGTCGTAGCCCTTCTCCCGCAGGAAGATGCCGTGCGGCTCGAGAAGCTCCGCCTCGTCATCGACCCAGAGTACTGCCTTGGAGGACGCCATGTGTTCGCAATGTAGTCCGGCGCCAGAGGGGCAGCAACCGAACGCGCGCGCATCGCGCGCGCAGTTTCGCGCGGTGATGCGGGATGCTGGCGTGGGCAGTTCGAGCGGCGCAGATTGATCTCGTGCTCGGCGCTGCCTCTCCCCCGTCCTCCCTCTCACTCGCGGTTCACACGCTGCCCTTCCGCGCGCTGGCGACGCTCGCGGCGCGCGCGCCGCTGGGGGGCGAGCGCGAGATGGTGATGGCCTGCTTCATGACGGCGCGCCTGCTTAGCGCCGCGATCGGCTCCGAGGCGCCCTGTACCGCCGCGCGCGCGGAGCGTGCCCAGGCGGCGCGAGGCTGGTTCGCCGGGCTCACGCTCCCCAGGGCCACGCGCACCGCCTTCGAGGCCGCGGTGGACGCCTCGGCGACCGATGACCGCCGGGAAATGGCGCAGGCACTCGGCATGGTGATCGAGGCGACCGCGCACGTGCTCGACCCGCAAGCGCGGAGGGAGATCGAGCATCTCGGCACGCGGCTGATGGGTGATCGCAGGGAGTCCGGGACCGCGACGTCGGAATCCAGGCCGCGAACCTGACAGCCGGTCGGTTTGCCCGCTTCCCACCCGGCGATCTCCAGGAGCTCCGTTCTCCGTGCCCTCCCGCACCCCTTACCAGTCAGAAATGGAGCGCCCGCCCCGCTCCACGACAACTCCCCATCGATGCCCCCGCACCAGGACGATACGCCGTTCCCGCGGCTCGACGACGGCGAACCGCCGAGCGCGGCCGCGTTGCCGGACGCGCCCCACGATGCCGCACGGGACGCGCTGCGCACCGACGGCATCGCGACCGGATTTCCGAGCATTGATCGCGTGCTCGGCGGAGGAATCCGCCGCGGCGATCTGGTCGTGCTCGGCGGCGACATCGGGAGCGGAAAGTCCTCGCTCGCACTCGCGATCGCGCTGCGGATGACCGAGGACAGCCGCAACGTCGCGTTTCTGTCGGGGGAGATGTCCGCGGACCGGCTCGTCGAACGGTCGCTCGCGCTCGAGGGGCGGGTGCGCGTGGATGACCTGCGCCGCGACACCCTTCCCGAGCCCGCCCGCAGCACGGTGAACGAGCTCGTCGTCCGGCTGCAGGAGCGGTCGCCGCACTTCGAGCGGCTGCCGGAGGGCGGCCTCGCCGCGCTGCCGGACGAGCTGCGTCGCCACCTGGACCTGGAAGTCGCGGTTCTCGACTCGCTCCAGGACGTCGCGCCCGCATTACCGAGGCGCGCCGAGGGCGAGGCCGGCGCCATCCGCGCGCTCAAGGCGCTCGCGCTGGACCTGGACATCGCGCTCCTCGTGACGGCGCACCTCCCTGCCCTGTCCAGAGAACGGCAGGACCTCCGGCCGCGTCTGGAGGACTATGGCGCCCTCGGCGCCGTCGCGCAGCACGCCGACGTGGTGCTCGGTCTGTTTCGCGAGGAGATGTACGCGAGCGTGGCGGGCGTGGAGGGGGCGACGGAGCTGGTGGTGAACAAGAACCGAAACGGCGGCACCGGCTACGTCGATCTCTACTTCTACAAGCAGTGGCTGCGTTTCGAGGACATGCTGGATCCGGATCGATGAGGTCCGCCGATCACGGCGAATCGACGCACCTTCACCGGCACAATGACCCCCGATGACCGATCACTCATGACTTGCCGCCCGACACCACGGACCCGGACGTTCGCGTCCACCATCGCGTACGCGCTCTGCGTGTCGGCGGCACTCGCCTGCGCGAGCACCGGTGGTGCCGGTTTCGCCAACCAGCCCGGCGCCATCCCCCGCCTCGAAACGAGCCACCGCGCCCGGCCGAACGATGCCGGGGCGGCGCGCGCGCTCGGTATCGCGTACTACCAAGCGGCTCGTTACGCGGACGCTCGCACCACGCTCGAGGCGGCGCGAGTGCTCTCCCCGCGCGACGGCACGGTCGCGCTCTACCTCGGCATGAGCGCGGAGCAGCTCGGCGACCTCACGTCGGCTCGACGCGCCTATTCGACCTACCTCGAGCACGGACGCACGCGACGCGTGCGCCGCGAGCTCCAGACCCGTCTCGTCGCCCTGACCCGGGCCGAGCTGCGCGCGAGCATGCGCGATGCCGTCGCGCGCGAGGGCGAGCTCGCCACCACGCCCGGGACGGCGAACGTCGTCGCGGTATTGCCGTTCCGTTTCTCCGGCTCGGACAGCTCGCTGCAGCCACTCGAGCGCGGGCTCGCCGATCTCGTCGTGACGGATCTCGCCCGCATCGGCGAGCTGACGGTCGTCGAGCGCGCGCAGGTGCAGACGCTGCTCGACGAGATCGAGCTCTCCGCATCGGGGCGCGTGGCGGACGACGCGGCTGTGCGCAGCGGACGCATCCTCCAGGCGGGTCGCGTCGTGCAGGGAGCGATCACCCAGCTTCCGGGAGCGGGCAGCACGATCCGGGTGGATGGCGCGGTGATCGATGTGTCGACCGCGGAAGCGCACGCGGCGGCCGGGACGGATGACGATGTGGACGAGCTGTTCGCGCTCCAGAAGCGATTCACGTACTCGGTGCTCGAGGCGCTCGGCGTACGGCCGAGTACCGAGGAGCGCGCGGCGA
>CAYLPM010000068.1:0-6896 GCA_964385525.1 uncultured Gemmatimonadaceae bacterium | reverse complement strand
GTCGATGCCGGCCCCGCCGAGCGCGCGCGCAAGGACGACGACCGTCCGCTCGCGCGTCTGACCCAGCACGATCGCTACCGGCTCAAGAAGTTCTGGCGCACGAACCAGGACACCGCGATCAATCAGCGCCCGCTGGTGCGGCTCGGCCAGCGTGTGAAGGCGGGCGATGTGCTCGCCGACGGCGCGGGCACCGAGATGGGCCAGCTCGCGCTCGGCGCGAACGTGCTCGTCGCGTTCATGCCGTGGTACGGTCACAACTTCGAGGACGCGATCGTGCTCTCGGAGCGGCTGGTGAAGGACGACGTCTACTCGTCGATCCACATCCAGGAGCTCGAGCTGCACGTCCGCGACACGAAGCGCGGGCAGGAGGAGATCACGCGCGAGATTCCGAACGTGGCCGAAGAGGCCCTCGTGGATCTCGATGAGCGCGGCATCGTGCGAATCGGCGCGCACGTGAAGCCGGGCGACATCCTCGTCGGCAAGATCACGCCGAAGGGCGAGACCGAGCTCTCCCCCGAGGAGAAGCTCCTCACCGCGATCTTCGGCGAGAAGGCCAAGGACGTGAAGGATTCCTCGCTCAAGGTCCCGCCGGGGATGGAGGGCGTGGTCATCGACGTGAAGATCTTCTCGCGGATCGAGGATCAGGTGGTCGAGAAGGACCGCGGCGAGCGCATCGGCGATGTGCGCCGGCTCGAGGCGGAGGAGAAGATCCGCGTCAACGAGGTGCGGGACTCCGAGCTGATGGACCAGCTCGAGGGGCAGACGGTCGCGCTGGCGCTCAAGTCGGGCACGGTCGAGGAGGCCATCCCGGCGGGCACGAAGCTCACGTCCGAGCTGCTGCACGACACGAAGATCGCCACGCTCGACCTCAAGACGTTCCGCGTCGAGAACAAGAAGGTGAACGAGCGCGTCCGGCAGATCATCGACCTCGCCAACGAGGAGAAGGCGAGAATCGAGGAGCGGGCGGAGGAGCGGATCGATCGCATTCTTCAGCCCGACGAGCTCCCGCCGGGCGTGATCCAGCTCGTGAAGGTCTATCTGGCCGAGAAGCGCAAGGTTTCGGTCGGCGACAAGATGGCGGGACGCCACGGAAACAAGGGCATCGTCGCCCGGATCGTGCCGGAGGAGGACATGCCGTTCCTGCCGGACGGGCGTCCGGTGGACATCGTCCTCAACCCGCTCGGCGTACCGAGTCGCATGAACGTGGGGCAGATCCTCGAGACGCATCTCGGGTGGGCCGCGCAGATCCTCGGCTTCTACGCGAAGACGCCCGTGTTCCAGGGCGCGAACGAACGCGAAATCGGGTTGCTGCTCAAGCTCGCGGGGCTCACGTGGGTCCGCGAGGCGCTCGCGCTGCGGACGCCCCCGCCGACGATCAGCGACGAGGACGTGCGCACGCTGCTCGAGGATGTTCAGCCCGCGACGAGCGGCGACGAGCAGGTGGAACTGCTCGAGAACGCGACGCTCGATACGCTTGGCGCGCGCGGGATGTCGCAGGGCACACGCGATCTCTTCCACCGCGTGCGGGACTTCCTCACGGAAGCTGCGCGGGAGCTCGGCGCGCGCGAGGCCGAGGTCGTGGCGCATCAGCACGCGTTTCACGCCGAGACCTCCGAGGACGACGCGGAGGCGCCGGCCCGGCGGACCGAGTACCGCGCCGCCCTCAAGCAGCTCGAGAAGCGTCGCGGCCAGTCGGCGGCGGAGCACCTCGAGGCGACGGGGTCGGGTGATCTCGCGGGGATGCTCGGCAAGAAGTCGGAAGCGAACGTCGACGGCGCCGCGAACGAGCTGCTGCGGCTCGCGGGACTGACGACGGCGGGTAAGGTGACGCTGCGCGATGGACGGAGCGGCGAGTTCTTCGCCAGTCCCGTCACCGTCGGCGAGATCTACATGCTCAAGCTCTCGCACCTCGTGGACGACAAGATCCACGCGCGGAGCATCGGCCCGTACTCGCTCGTGACGCAGCAGCCACTGGCCGGCAAGGCGCAGTTCGGCGGCCAGCGGTTCGGCGAGATGGAGGTGTGGGCGCTCGAGGCGTACGGCGCGGCGCACACGCTGCAGGAGATTCTGACCGTGAAGTCGGACGACGTGAACGGCCGCAGCCGGGTGTACGAGGCGATCGTGAAGGGGCAGAACCTTCCGGAGCCCGGCATCCCGGAGTCGTTCAACGTACTCGTGAAGGAATTGCAGGCTCTCGGGATCCGTGTGACGCTGGGTTCGACCGACGGCGACGGATTCGGTGGCAACGGATCGGGCCACGCAAATGGCGGCGAGGAGTAATTCATGATCGATTTTCGCAACGTACGCGAGGCGCGGGCGTCCGCGTTCGACTACATCCAGGTCCGGATCGCCTCCGCCGAGGAGATCCGCGGTCCGCGCGACCAGAAGGAGCGCGAGCGGCTCGAGATGGGCGGGCTCCGGAACTGGTGGTCGTGGGGCGAGGTGACCAAGCCGGAGACCATCAACTACCGGTCGTTCAAGCCGGAGAAGGATGGCCTGTTCTGCGAGCGCATCTTCGGTCCGGTGAAGGACTGGGAGTGCCACTGCGGGAAGTACAAGCGGATCCGCTATCGCGGCGTGATCTGCGACCGCTGCGGCGTCGAGGTGACGCTGTCAAAGGTGCGTCGCGAGCGGATGGGGCACATCGAGCTGGCCGTGCCGGTGGCGCACATCTGGTTCTTCAAGACGCTCCCGAGCCCGATGGGGAACCTCCTCGATCTCACGCTGCGTGATCTCGAGAAGGTCATCTACTACGCCAACTACGTCGTCATCGAGCCGGGCGAGCAGGAGACCCAGACCAACCAGCTCCTCGACGAGGACGAGTATCTGGCGCTGCGGCAGAAGGCGCGCGAGGAGAACGACGGCGCGTTCAAGGCCGACATCGGAGCGCCTGCGGTGCGCGAGCTGTTGCGCCGCGTCGACGTCGACAAGGTCGCCGAGCAGCTGCGCGCCTCTGTCGCCGTCGAGACGTCGCAGCATCGAAAGAAGATGATGCTCAAGCGGCTCAAGATCGTGGACGCGTTCCGCACGTCCGGCGACAGCGGCGAGGCGCGCAACCGGCCTGAGTGGATGATCCTGGATGTGGTCCCGGTGATTCCGCCCGACCTGCGGCCGCTCGTCCCGCTCGACGGCGGGCGCTTCGCGACGTCGGATCTCAACGATCTGTACCGCCGCGTCATCAACCGCAACAACCGGCTTCAGAAGCTGATCATGCATCGCGCGCCGGAGGTCATCCTCCGGAACGAGAAGCGCATGCTCCAGGAGGCGGTGGACGCGCTGTTCGACAACGGGCGTCGCTCGAAGGCGATTCGCGGTCGCGGCAAGCGCCCGCTGAAGTCGCTCTCCGACATGCTGAAGGGCAAGCAGGGCCGGTTCCGCCAGAACCTGCTCGGCAAGCGCGTGGACTACTCGGGCCGCTCGGTCATCGTCGTCGGGCCGGAGCTCCAACTGCACCAGTGCGGGCTGCCGAAGGCAATGGCACTCGAGCTGTTCAAGCCCTTCATCATTCACAAGCTCGTGGAGAAGGGCATCGCCGAAACGGTCAAGCGGGCCAAGAAGATCGTGGAGCGCGAGAGCCCCGAGGTGTTCGAGATCCTCGAGGAGATCATCCGCGACCATCCAGTGCTCCTG
Organism: uncultured Gemmatimonadaceae bacterium; assembly: GCA_964385525.1. Classification (GTDB taxonomy): domain Bacteria; phylum Gemmatimonadota; class Gemmatimonadetes; order Gemmatimonadales; family Gemmatimonadaceae; genus DATKCV01. The sequence goes on along the minus strand of CAYLPM010000068.1, from coordinate 3,266 downwards.
AACCGTGCGCCGACGCTCCACCGCCTGGGCATCCAGGCCTTCGAGCCGGTGCTCGTCGAGGGAAAGGCGATCCGCATCCATCCGCTCGTCTGCGCGGCGTTCAACGCCGACTTCGACGGCGACCAGATGGCGGTACACGTGCCGCTGTCGTTCGAGGCGCAGCTCGAGTCGCGCCTGCTGATGCTGTCGTCGAACAACATCCTCAAGCCGTCGGATGGCCGTCCGGTCGCGGAGCCGAGCCAGGACATCGTGCTCGGCTGTTACGTGGCGACCAAAGCGCCCGCGGACTTCGACGAGAAGATCAAGACTGCGAAGCGATATGCGACGGTCGCCGAGGTGGAGATGGCGCTCATCCAGGGGGCGACGTCGCATCAGTCGCCGATCTGGTTCCTCGTCACGGATGGGGACGGGAAGCGCTGGGAGGGGACGACGGTTGGCCGCGTGCTGTTCAACGCGATCACGCCGACGGAGATCGGGTTCCAGAACCGGGAGATGAAGAAGAAGGCGCTCTCGGAGATCGTCTTCCAGAGCTACCGCCGTGCAGGGCTCGCCGCGACCGTACGATTCCTCGACCGGCTCAAGGAGTTCGGGTTCGCGCACGCGACGCGCGGCGGCGTCTCGATCGGTGTCGTGGATCTCGAGATCCCGAATGCCAAGAAGGAGCTGCTGACCGAGGCCGAGGAGCGCGTGGAGCGCTTCCAGCGCGCGTACCAGACGGGCAACATCACGAACGGCGAGCGCTACAACAAGGTCATCGATACCTGGACGCACGCGAACTCGGACGTCGCCGATGAGATGGTGCGGGCGATGCGCGAGTCGCAGGGCGGGTTCAACCCGGTGTTCATGATGTTCGACTCCGGCTCCCGGGGGTCGCGCGACCAGATCCGGCAGCTGGCGGGGATGCGCGGACTCATGGCCAAGCCGCAGAAGAAGCTCACGGGGGGCATCGGCGAGATCATTGAGAGTCCCATCAAGTCGAACTTCCGGGAAGGGCTCTCCGTGCTCGAGTACTTCATCTCGACGCACGGCGCCCGGAAGGGACTGGCCGACACCGCGCTCAAGACAGCGGACGCCGGCTATCTCACGCGCCGCCTGGTGGACGTCGCGCAGGACGTGACGATCAGCGAGGAGGACTGCGCAACCATCATGGGGCTCGAGATCGCAGCGCTGAAGGAAGGGGAGGACATCATCGAAGCGCTGTCGGAGCGCATCGTCGGAAACGTGGCGGCCGAGGACGTCGAGGATCCGCACGAGCTGGACGAGGCGGGGCGGCGGACCCTGCTCGTCGAGGCCGGCCGGCTGATCGACGAGGAGACGGCGCGCGCGATCGAGGATGCGGGGATCGAGTCGATCAAGATCCGCAGCGTGCTCACGTGCGAGGCGAAGCGCGGCCTCTGCCGCATGTGCTACGGCCGCAACCTGGCCACCATGGACATGGTGGACATGGGCGAGGCCGTGGGGATCATCGCCGCGCAGTCGATCGGCGAACCGGGCACGCAGCTCACGCTCCGGACCTTCCACATCGGCGGCACCGCGGCGCGCATCGCCGAGGCGACCGCGCGGAAGTCGAAGGTCGCGGGGACGATCGAGTACGGCGACCGGCTGGTCGCGGTCATCAACGCCGAGGACCAGAAGATCGTCACCTCGTACGAGGGGGAGATCATCATCCGGACGTCGAGCGACCGCTCGGCGGCGGTCGGCGCGCGGCTGCAGGTCCCGCTCGGCGCCACCCTGATGGTGAACGATGGCGACGACGTGAAGCGCGATCAGGTGATCTTCACCTGGGATCCGTACACCAACCCGATCATCGCAGACACGGAGGGGACGATTCGCTTCGTGGACATCGTCGAAGACGAGTCTGTGTCGGAGGAGCTCGACGAGCTGACCGGGCTCCGGCAGCGCGTCATCATCGAGGACCGCGAGAAGCGGCTCCACCCGCACATCGAGATCTGGCAGACGAAGGGCGGGAAGGAGAAGCGCGTGCGCGACTTCGTGATCCCGGTGGGCGCGCAGCTCACGATCGAGGATGGCCAGAAGGTCACGGCCGGCACGACGCTGGCGAAGATCAGCCGCGAAGCGTACAAGACCCGCGACATCACTGGCGGTCTGCCGCGGGTGGCGGAGCTGTTCGAGGCGCGGCGGCCGAAGGATCCGGCGACGATCTCGGAGATCGACGGCATCGTCAGCTTCGGCGAGATCAAGCGCGGCAAGCGCGAGATCTTCGTCACGCCGACTCGGATGGCGGACGATGGCGCGACGGTGGCGGATGACGCCGAGTCGCGGCAGCTCTACGAAGTCCCGGCGGGCAAGCACTTGCGCGTCCACGAAGGCGACCGGGTGCGCGCCGGCGACCGGCTGTCGGAAGGTCCGGTGAACCCGCACGACATTCTGCGGATCAAGGGGCCGCGCGCGGTGCAGGAGTACCTGCTCAACGAGGTGCAGGAGGTCTATCGCCTGCAGGGCGTGAAGATCAACGACAAGCACATCGGCGTGATCGTCCGGCAGATGCTCCAGAAGGTGCGGGTGCTCGAGCCGGGGGACACGGAGTTCCTCGAGGGCGAGCACGTGGACCGGCAGACCTTCCGCGACACGAACGAGAAGACCAAGAAGCGGAAGGGGGCGCCGTCGCAGTCGGAGCCGCTGCTGCTCGGGATCACGAAGGCGAGTCTCACGACGCAGTCGTTCATCTCGGCGGCGTCGTTCCAGGAGACCACGCGCGTACTGACGGACGCGGCTATCCGCGGGGCGCGCGACGATCTGCTGGGGCTCAAGGAGAACATCATCATCGGGCACCTGATTCCGGCCGGCACCGGGATGTACCGGTATCAGGAGGTGGACGTCGACGTTGGCGTGACGCCGGAAGCGACCGGCGAGCTGGGCTTCGGCCTGCCGACTCAGCCGCCCGAGCCGATGTATCCGGCGTTCGTGACGGAGCACGAGTCGCCCGAGGAGCAGGAGGCACACGGGAACCGCTGATCGCGGGTCCTGCGCAGCCGCAACGAGTCCGCGCCCCTCTCGCCAGAGCAACGGCAGAGGGGCGCGGCCGCTATGCGGCCGTGCCCGGCGCGCCCTCGGCGCGCGCACGGATTGGGGCCCACCGGTGGGGCTGGACTCCGTGCGAGGAGGGCGGCATCGCGATCACTGCAACATCCGGAGTGCTTTGGAAACGGCCTCAGGAGGCTTCCGGCGGCGCCATTCTGTTTGATTTGCACCGTGGAGGAGCACAGGAGGACCAGACACCGGGCGGGATCACCTCGGGATCGTCC
>CAYLPM010000067.1:0-3105 GCA_964385525.1 uncultured Gemmatimonadaceae bacterium | reverse complement strand
CGAGCGTGGCGGTCTCGCGGGTCGAATCGGGCGACATCCAATGAATCTCCTGTTCACGTGGCACTCGTGACGTTACCGACGGGCGTCGGGCTGCGCCAGCGGAGGAACCGGTGCGGTCGAGGACCGGACCGGCGCTCACGTAGTCCGTGGGCTCGCCGCCGACCGTCCAGCACGGGGTCGGTGCAGTACCGTCACTCGCCTCGCAACACCGTCAACCCGAGTGCAGCGAGGGATCCGGCGCCCTCGTCCGTCGAAGCGCGTGCTTCCACACTCGCCACGGCGTCGGCCGAAACCTTGCGGAAGGAGAGCGCATGGCAGCGACTGTCACCAGGACTCGATCGAAGCGCTCCACGAATACATCCACGAAGACATCCACGAAGACATCCACGAAGACATCGGCGAAGCGGTCAGCGAAGCGAGTGCCGCCCCGCTCGCGTGCAAGCGCAACCGCCGCCGTCGAGATCCCGCCCGGCGCCAACCTGTGCGAGCTGTCGCTCGACGGCCGCACGGTCCGGCTCACGAACCTGCGCAAGCCGTTCTGGAAGGAGGACGGCATCACCAAGGGCGATCTCCTGCGCTATTACGCGGCGATCGCGCCGGCGCTGCTGCCGCATCTCGGCGACCGCGCCATGGTGATGAAGCGCTACCCCCACGGCGCGTACGGCGAGTTCTTCTTCATGAAGCGGGCGCCGAAGCAGCGGCCGGCCTGGATCGAGACGTGCCCGATCGAGCACAAGTCGGGGAACGTCATCGATTTCCCGATCGTGCAGGATCTCGCGTCGCTGCTCTGGGTGGTCAATCTCGGCTGCATCGATCTCAATCCGTGGTACGCGCGATGCGACGACACGGATCGCCCGGACTACGTGCACTTCGATCTCGATCCGGTCCCCGGCGCGACCTTCGACAAGGTTTGCGAGACGGCGCTCATCGTGCGCGAGGCGCTGGAGTCGCTCGAGATGCCGGCCTTCGCCAAGACGACCGGCTCCAGGGGCATTCACCTCTACGTCCCCATCGTGCGTGGGCCGACGCAGAAGGCGGTGTGGTCGTTCGCGAAGGGGCTCGCGCAGATCCTCGCGTCGGAGCACCCGAAGCTGATCACCGCCGAATACCGGATCGCGAAGCGACCGAAGGGGCGCGTGCTGGTGGACTACAACCAGAACGCGTGGGGGCGCACGCTCGCCTCCGTGTACTCGGTGCGTCCACGTGCACGCGCGCCGGTGTCGACGCCGGTCGACTGGCGGGAGATCGAGCACGGCATTCGCATCGAGGATTTTCGCATCGACAACGTCCCCGAGCGGGTGGCCGATCTCGGAGATCTGTGGGCGCTGCTGCTGGCGTCGACGGGTCGCGTTCGCCTCGAGCGGTATCTCTGAGATCCATCGCGCGACCGCCCGACTCCGCATGATGCTGCCGATCCGCCCGCCGTATCTTCCGATGGAGGCCACGACGGTCGACGAGCTCCCCGCCGACGGCGAGTGGCAATACGAGCCGAAATGGGACGGCTTTCGCTGCCTCGCCTTCCGGGATGGCGGCGAGATCCGGCTGCAGTCCAAGTCCGGCCAGCCGCTCGAGCGCTACTTCCCCGAGGTGGCGGCGATGCTCCGATCGATCGGTGCGCGCCGCTTCGTGCTCGACGGCGAGCTGGTCGTGCCGGTGAATGGCATCCTGTCGTTCGACGAGCTGCTCCAGCGCATTCATCCGGCGCACAGTCGTGTCGAGAAGCTGGCGCGCGAGCGTGCGGCGACGCTCATCGTGTTCGATCTCCTCGTCGATGAGCGCGGGACGAAGCTCTACGAGCGCGAGCTCGAGGACCGCCGCCCGCGGCTCGAGCGCTTCGCCGGCCGATACTTTCCGGAGGGTGGCCGGCTGCGGCTCTCGCCGGCCACGCGCCGGCTCGCGAGCGCGAAGCAGTGGCTGCGCGCGCCGGGCACGGGGCTGGATGGCGTGATCGCGAAGCGACGCGATGCGGCGTACCGGCCGGGCTCGCGTGACGCGATGGTGAAGGTGAAGCGCATCCGCACAGCGGATTGCGTCGTCGGCGGCTTCCGCTACGCGAGCAGGGCCAAGGTCATCGGCTCGCTGCTACTCGGCCTGTACGACCGCGACGGCCTGCTGCACCATGTCGGGTTCACGTCTTCGCTCACCGCGGACCAGCGCTCGTCGCTGACGCCGAAGCTGGAGAAGCTCGTGAAGGCGCCGGGGTTTACCGGGCAGGCGCCCGGTGGTCCGTCACGCTGGAGCACGCGACGCTCGAGCGAGTGGCAGCCGCTGCGCCCGACGCTCGTCGTGGAGGTGCAGTACGATCACTACTCGGGCGCACGCTTCCGGCACGGCACGAAGCTCCTCCGATGGCGGCCGGACAAGGCCCCGCGGCAGTGCACGATGGATCAGGTGCAGCCGGCCAGAAAGTCGGCGCTTGCGATGCTGAAGTAATGGTCCCGGCGGGGACTACTTGCGTCGGCGAGTGGCGCCAGCGGCGCGGGTCGGCGCGCGCGCCGTGCCCTTCCTGGCGCCGCCCGACGTGCGTGCTTTTCCCGATGACTTGCGAGCGCCGGCGGCTCTGCCGGACTTGCGTGAGGCTTTCGCGGAGCCGGCGCTCGATTGCTTCGCCCGAGCCTTCGCACCGGCCGTCTTCGCCGATGCCTTGCTTCCGGCTCTCGCTGTCGATGATCTCGCGGCGCCCTTCGCGGGAGACTTCGCCGCGACCTTCGCAGACGATTTCGCCGCGCGCTTCGCGGGGGCTCCGGCCACCACTTTCGCGGGTGCCTTCGCCGCCGCGGCAGCCGGTGCCTTTGCCGCCGCGGTAGCCGGCGCCTTTGCCGCTGCGGTAGCCGGCGTCTTCGTCGCCGCAGCCGGTGCCTTTGCCGCCGCGATAGCCGGCGTCTTCGCCGCCGCGGCAGCGGGCGCCTTCGCGGCCGACTGAGCGGCTGCCGTCGGCGTCGCCGGCTCTCGCTCCGCCGGCTTCTCCGCTCCGGACTTCGCCGGTGTGGCGGACGCCGGCGCCGGCGAGCCGGCGATCTTCTTCTTGGGCCGTCCACCCTTCCGAGCCGCGCGCGCCGCCTCCATCATCGCCTCGAACTCCCGCTTCGCCTCCGCCATGAGCTG
>CAYLPM010000066.1:0-1608 GCA_964385525.1 uncultured Gemmatimonadaceae bacterium | reverse complement strand
CGTCGGAGCCGCCGGTGGTCGTCATCGGCCACACGCTGTGGGGGACGCGGTTCGCGAGTGATCCGGACGTCCTTGGCCGGACGGTGAAGCTGGGCACCGTCACCGCGACGATCGTCGGCGTGATGCCGGAGGGCTTCGCCTTTCCCGTGAACCAGCGTCTCTGGTCACCGTTACGCGTGAACGGCGCGACGCTGGCGCCGCGCACGGGTCCGGCCGCATCCGTCTTCGGCCGATTGGCACCCGGCGCCTCCATGGACGATTCGCGGGCCGAGCTGGACGTGATCGCGGCGCGGCTCGCGGCGGACAATCCCGAGACGCACAGGGATCTGCGAACGCTTGTCACGACGTTCGCCAAGCCCCTCATGCTGGGCGGCTCCGCGCGCCTGATCACGACCTTGATGTACGTCGTGACCGGCATTTTCCTGATGCTGATGGCGATCGTCTGCACGAACGTCGCCACGCTCGTGTTCGCCCGGACAGCCACGCGTGGCTGGGAGATCACGGTGCGAAATGCGCTCGGCGCGAGCCGCGGCCGCATCATTGGTCAGCTCTTCATCGAGGCGCTCGTGCTCGCGGGCGTCGCAGCGGTGGTCGGGCTGATCGTCGCGAAGATCGCGCTGCGCTGGGGGGTGAGCGTCCTCGCCGGCAGCGATGCCATGCCGTTCTGGATCGACGACAGCCTGTCGATGAAGACGGTCCTGTACACCGCCCTGGTCACGCTGTTCGGCGCCTCGATCATCGGCATTCTGCCAGCACTGCGCGTCACCAGAGTCAACGTGCAGGATGCGCTTCGCAACGAGGGCGCGGCACGCTCGGGGCTGCGATTCGGCGGCTTCTGGACTGCGGTGATCGTCCTTCAGGTCGCGATCACCGTCGCATTCCTCCCGCTCGCCGCCGGTGGTGTGTTCGAATCCAACCGGTTCCGGCAGCGAGCGGAAGGCATCGGTGCGGAGCGATACATGACGGCGAGCCTCGGCATCGACCGCGAGGATCACGCGCTGGATTCGGCCGCGTTTGCCGCGCGCACGCGCGCGAGCTTCGATGAGCTGGAACGACGGCTCATCGCGGAGCCCGGCATCGAGGGCGTCGCGTTCGCCGACCGGCTGCCGGTGGAGGACCAGTTCAAGTATTCGATCGAGGTCGATACGACTACCGGAGTTCCCGCGACCGCGCTACGCAGGAGCACGCTCGTCAACGTGTCTCGCGGCTTCTTCGCCGCGTTCGGCACGTCGGTGATCGCCGGTCGCGACTTCGAGCCACTCGACTTCGAGACCGGCCGGGTCATGATCGTGAACGAATCGTTCGCGATGCACGTGCTCGGCCAGCGCAACCCGGTCGGCCAGCGTGTCCGCATCCTCGGCGGCGAGATCGAGAGCCTCGCGAGCGAGGAGTGGTACGAGATCGTCGGCATGGTGAGGGACTTCGGCTGGCAGCTGCCCCTGCCGCACGAGCAATCGGCGATGTATCTCCCGAGTCTGCCCTCGGGGCGCGCGCGTGGCCTCGCCGTGCGCGTGCGTGATCCGGCGACGTTTCCCACGCGTCTGCGCATGCTCGCCGCGGAGGTCGATCCGACGATCCGGCTCACCGACGTGCAGCCGCTCGCCCGCG
>CAYLPM010000065.1:0-2813 GCA_964385525.1 uncultured Gemmatimonadaceae bacterium | reverse complement strand
TTGCGCCCGATCCGCGCCTCCGATCCGCCCACGTTCCACCGCGTGGCCGTGCCGCGCTGGTAGTACCACGACTTGTACCCGGCCGCCGCGAGGCGCGCATCGATCTCAGGGAAGATCTCGCGGTCGCACAGCGCGGCGATTCGCTGGTCGGGATCGGCGTGCGTCGGACACAGATAGTTGATGTTGTACGGATAGGAGCCGCCGTTGTGCCCATCGATGAACAGGTGCGCGCCCCACCGGAGCACGATGTCCTTCACGTAGCTCGCGATCTCCGGGTGCTCGAGCTTGATGTAGTCGCGGTTGAGGTCGATGCCCCAGGCGTTGCCGCGCGTGGGGCGCGGCGTCGCCGAGAAGCCATCGGGATTGATCTGCGGAACGACCAGCACGACGAGGTCGTCCAGCAGCGCATTGGCCGGAGTTCCCTTCGTGGCGAGCTCCCGGATCATCACGAGCAGCGACTCGCGCAGCGTGCGCTCGCCCCCATGGACACCGGCCGCGAAGACCACGATCGGCTTGCCGAGCGACCACGCTTCCCACGGCTGCGTCACGCCGGGGCGGCTGAAGATCGCGTAGGGGAGCGCGCGCTCGTTCCACGTCTGCCCGTAGGTCCCGAGCCGCATCTCGGTGCTCGTCGCCCGAACGGCGTCGAGATACGTCATCATGCTGTCGTAGCTGGTATAGCGCGTGAAGCCGGACGCTTCGGACTCCGTGCGAAGGTCCTGCGCCTCGACGGCGACGGCGAGGGACATGAGCGCGGCCGCCTGGGCCGCCGTGGCGACCGTGGAGCACGTCTTCCGGCAGATCGAGAATCGGGTCATCGCATGCTCGTCATGTTGAGAAGGAGGGAGCTACAGAGTCCTCTCGATGGCTCTCTGTCAAGGGTTCCGCGGCGCCATCGACCGGCTCAGTCAGATCGCGATCAGGCGAGCTCTGCCCGGAGTCGCCGCCCCATCGCGCGAGCACCGCACCCGCCGTCAGGTGTCCCGTCACGTTGGTGACCGTTTTGAACAGATCGGGAATCGCATCGAGGGCGATCAGAATTCCGATCCCTTCTACCGGCAACCCGACCGTCATGAAGAACGGCGCCATGATGAAGAGGCTGCCGCTGGGAATGCCTGGGACGCTGAAGCTCATCGCCACCGACGTCGCGGCGAACAGCGCCACCTGTGCTCCCGAAAGCGGCAGGCCGTAGAGACTCGCGATGAAAAGGGCGCCCACGACCCACGACACCCCCTGGTTGATGCGCAACGTCGTCACCGCGAGCGGCAGCGCGAACCCGCTCACGTGCCGCGGGACCAGGAGCACGCGTTCCGCGCCCTGGATGGTTGCGGGAAGCGCCGCGAATGATGACCGCGTGCTGAATCCGACGATCTGAGCCGGCAGCGCCGCGCGAGCGAAGCGGCCCAGCGGCACTCGGCCGATCGTCGTCGCCACCAGGTAGAGCATTGCGATCACGACGATCAGCAGTCCGGAGTGCGCGGCCAGGTAGAAGCCGACGGCGCCGGCCGCCGACAGGCCGAGATTGAGCGCCAGGGTGAGTGCCAGCGCGAAGACCCCGACCGGTGCGAGGGCCAGCACGCCGCGGACGATGACAAGCATCGTATCGGCCACAGCGCGGAAGAAATCGACCAGCGGCCGCCGGCGATCCGGCGCAAGGCGCCCGAGCGCCAGCGCGAACGCCAGAGAGAAGATGATGAGTGGCAGGAGCGCGCCATCGGCCGCCGAACGAACGGGATTGGCGGGTACGAGTCCGACGACCCAGCTCGTGAAAGTCGGCACGGCGGCGGGCGCGGCGATCGCGGTCCCGGTGCTGGCGCGCAGCGATGCGGCGGCGGCCGGATCGACCACGAGATGCTCGAACACGGAGGGCGCGAGCACGGTCGGAACGACGGCCGCCGCAAAGAGCAGGAGGACGAAGACGATGAAGGCACGGACGCCCGTTCGGCCGACGACGCGCGTGTCGGAGGCGGACGCGACCCCCGCAATGAGCAGCGACACGACGAGGGGAATGACCGTCATCCGGATGGCATTCACCCACAGCGTCCCGACGGGCTCGATGACGGCGGCAAGAGCCCGCAGCGCCGGCGAGTCCGCGACCGCGATGAGGCCACCCACGGCGAGACCGAGCCCGAAGGCGATGATGGCGCGCGTGGCGGCGGACATGGGCGGCAGATGAGTTGGGCGGGGGTCCTCCTCCGCTCAATACAACTCCACCTGCGGCCGATACGCAAACGCAACGCCGACGTCGAAGCTTCCCTGCTCGACCACGAACTCCGTCACCGGATCCGTCCGGGCGTCGAACACGCACGACCCGATCCCGGAGAACAGCCCCCTGACGCGATCGGCGGTCCGCATGGTGATCGTCAGCGTTCCGGCGTCGATCCAGCACGTGCGATCGACGTCGGTGTTTCGCTCCTGCTGCGGCGCGTTGGGACCGACGCCGAAGACGAGCAGCATCGACGCGCACGCCAGCTCCTCGCAGTCGTCGCGGATCTCCACCACGGAGCCGGCCGCGTCGGGAACTGTGAGGGCGAAGAAGATCCCGTCGGAGTCGCCGATGGGCTGGAACGCGGTCACCGTCAGCTTCCGATCGGGGAACTTCGCGTTCATACCCGCGGCGGCGAAGGGACGCCGGGCCGCGCGGCCATCATCGAGGTGCAAGTCACCGACCACGCTGAGCGTGCCCTCGATGCTGCCAGTGTACTCCATCTCGACGAATCCGGCCGCGCCCGTGAAATCGGGCCCGGTCGACATCCCGCATCCGGTGACGATCAGCGCGATGAGGACGGCGCCGGCTCGCTGCAGTCCACTGG
>CAYLPM010000064.1:0-1883 GCA_964385525.1 uncultured Gemmatimonadaceae bacterium | reverse complement strand
GATCACATCCAGCGCGTCGATCTCGTCGAGTCGCTCGATGAGCGCTTCGGTCAGGGCATCGGCCACGTACGCCAGCTCGCCGCCGCGGCTGTCATCCTGGAAGTACGTCACGGCCACGCGGCGGGCATCGAAATCATCGCTCCCAGCCTGGGCATCCGTCGCTCCGCGACTGAACACCCACCACGTCGCCCCGAGCGCCACGGCGCCGATGACCCCCGACAGCGCGATCGTCGACAGGCGCCGCTTGCGGCGACGCACCGCCGCGGCCCGGGTCTTCGTGAACCGACTCGTCATCCCCGTCCCCGACCCGCCCAGCGCCTCGGCGAACTGCTTCGCCGTCGCGAACCGGTCCGCAGGCGCCTTGTTCAACGCGACCAGGATCGCGTCCTCCACCTCGTCCGGAATCGTCGTCCGGACGATCCGGAGACTCGGTACCGTCTCCATCGCGTGCCGCGCCATCACCGCCTGCGCGTTCGGCCCCGTGAACGGCGGCTGCCCCACCAGCATCTCGTAGAGCACGCAGGCCAGCGAGTAGATGTCGCTCCGCCCATCCAGCACGTGCTCGCCACTCGCCTGCTCCGGGCTCATGTAGGTCGGCGTGCCGAGCGTCACCCCCGTCATCGTCATCCGCTCGCCTTCGGCCGCCCGCGAGATCGCCCGCGCGATGCCGAAGTCCGCGATCACCGCGTGGCCATCCTCGAGCAGAATGTTGGCGGGCTTCACGTCCCGGTGCAGCACCCCACTGCGGTGCGCGTAGTCCAGCGCGCTCGCCACCTCGCAGGCGATGCGAATCGCCTCGTCCAGCGGCAGCTGTTGCTCGCGGTCGAGACGCGCGCGCAGCGACTCGCCGGCGATGAACGGCATCGCGTAGAACAGGCAGCCAGCCGCCTCGCCGGAGTCGTACAGCGGGACGATGTGCGGGTGCGTCAGACTGGAGGCGATCGCGATCTCGCGCTGAAAGCGCTCGGCGCCCAGGGCGACCGAGATCTCATCGCTGAAGACCTTGAGCGCGACCTGCCGGCCGTGCTTGTCATCGCGCGCCAGGAAGACGGTCGCCATCCCGCCACGCCCCAGCTCCCGCTCGACCGTGTACCGGCCAGCGAGCGAGCTCTGCAAGCGTGAAAGAAGGTCCGACACTGGCGCAGCCCCGAGGTGAGTGCAGCACTCACTATACGACTCACGCGATGACGACGCCAGATGATCACAGGCCCCGGCAAACGCATGCCGGGGCCCGCGAAAACCGGAAAGTGTTGCGTCGATGCTACGGTATGTCCGGCCAGGCAACGGGTCGACCGACCGTCCAGGGCGCTCCCGCTCGCTCCATCGACTGCTGAAGTGCCGGAACGCGCGACAGCAGCGTATTGAGCCGCTCGACTTCCTTCTCCAGATCGGTGACCGCGCTCGAGAGCATCTCGCGCTGCTGCTCCGTTGGCAAGGAGGTCACGTTGCCGATCTGGCCCGCGGCGCCGTTCAGGCGCTGCTGGATCGACTGCCGCTCCACGCCGTTGCCCTCGTCTTCTTCTTCCTCCTCTTCCTCCTCGTCATCGCCGCCGCCCCGTCGCTGCTGGCCGCCGCGCACGTTGCGCACAATGTCGTCCAGCTCACGGTCGATCTCGGCCGCCTCACGCGTCAGCTCGGCCGGCGCATTCGCCATCTCACGCAGCGCCGAGCGCGCTTCAGTCACCTGTGCCTTCGCCTGGTCGAGGTTGCGCAGCATCATTTGAGCGACACCCTGCATCCGACTCGCCCGCATTCGCGCATCGAACAACTCCGCGTACTGCGCGACGGTGAGCGTCACCAGCGGATCCGCCCGGACGCTGATAGGCTGCTCGAGCACGATCGGCGGCGCGTTGCCCGAACCGGCGACCTCGAGCCGGGCGACG
>CAYLPM010000063.1:0-5845 GCA_964385525.1 uncultured Gemmatimonadaceae bacterium | reverse complement strand
TCCGCGACGGATCCAGAGGGCTACATACGCGAGTCCATTGTCCAGCCGAGCGCCCACCTGGTGCCGGGCGCCAACTTCGCGACGCAGCCGGGCGGGACCTCGCTGATGCCGGCTGACTACGAGGAGCGTCTCACGCCCGAGCAGCTCGACAACCTCGTCGTGTACCTCACAACCCTACGCTGATCTCCATGCGCTATCGCTCCCAGTCCATCTCATACTGGTACTTCGCCATCGCGATGTGTCTCTTCGCGCTCCAGATGGTCTTCGGACTGCTGGCCGCGGTGAAGTACCTGGGGCCCGACCCGCTGATCGACGTGCTGCCCTTCGACCGCGTGAAGGCGGTCCACACGAATCTGCTGATCGTCTGGGTCCTGACGGGGTTCATGGGCGCGACGTACTTCGTCGTGCCGGAGGAGTCGCGGACGGAGATCTGGAGCGGGAAGCTGGCGTACTGGCAGCTCGGGAGGAGCCGCACGTCGCTCGGCCTCACGGGGTTCGAGACCTACGACATCGAAGGGCCGGACACGTCGTTGCGACCGCGGGACACGCCGACCGTCGTCGCACGGGCTGCGGGGGCGACGAGAAGTGTTTCACGGTGCGCGTGCGGATCGACACGCCGGAGAGGATGCGGTACTACGAGAACGGCGGCATCCTCCAGTACGTGCTGCGGCAGCTGGTGAAGTAGCGCGCAGCACGGGCGTCGGTGGTCACCCGCTCAGCTCCTCGAGCCATCGCGCCAGCTCATCCCTGGCATCGCCGGCGCTCATCCGTTCCAGGATGGCCAGCGCCGCGCGGCCGTCGTCGAGCGCGGCGCGACGGTCCCCTTCCCTCGCCGACAGCTCCGCCCGCGCGCGCAGGCACTCGGCCTCGATTAGCGCGTTGCCGTGCGCGCGAGAGAGATCCAGCGCGCGGTCGGCCAGCGTGCGCGCCTCGCCGAGCCGGCCTTCCACCGTGGCCGCGACGGCACACAGGCGCAATGCGTCGGCCTCCATCACCGGGTCAGGGATCGCCGCGAACTCGCGCGCCGCAAAGCGCGCCGCCGCGCCGGCGAGCGGCGCGTCGCCAAGGCGCAGCGAGACCTCCGCTCGCCCGACGCGCGCCATCGCCGCGAGCCGCGCGCTCCCCGCTTCCGTCGCGAACTCGATCGCTCGTCGCTCGTACTCGTCGGCGCGCTCGAGCTGGCCCAGGTGCCGGTACGCAATCGCCATGTTGTGGTAGGTCTCGGCCAGTCCGCGTGCGTGCCCGAGCCGCTGGTAGGCCGGCACGGCGAGCTGATAGAGCCCGATCGCTTCCGTGCGACGCGCGCGAATGTCGGCGATCAGCCCGAGATTGTTGGTCGCGCGCGCGACCAGCAGATCGTCGTGCTCGATGCGCCCGAGCTCGAGCGCGCGGCCGAACGCCGATTCCGCCTCCACCAGCTCGCCCAGCTCGAAGTGCGCCGCGCCGAGCAGGTTGAGCGCTCGACGCAGTTCGGCGCGATGACCGCGACGCTCCAGTGCGGGCAGCGCCTGATCCAGCCACTCGCCCGCCTCGCGCGGATGACGCGAGCGGAGATGCGCCTCGGCGAGCATCGTCGAGAGCTCGGGGTGCTCGCGCGCCTCGTCCGCGTTCGCCGACAGCATCGCACGCACCTCGTCCCACGCGCCCGCGGCCACGTGGGCCCGGGCGGTGGCGAGCAGCGCATCGGCGGAAGGCGGAGACATGACGGACGGTTCCTGCCGCGTCAGTACGCGACGGCGTAGTTCGTGAACCCGAAGATGTCGGCTTCGATCTCGTCGATGTGCTCGAAGACGACGCTGGCCTGGCGGAACCACGGCGTCCCCTCCGCCTCCTGCCGCCACCAGCTCAGCAGCCGCCTCGCGTCGTCGTCGTCGGTGTCGATGTCGCCATCCTCGTCCAGATCGTCATCGGTCGCCTCGAAGTCGAGCTTCAGCTCGGCAGGCCGCTGCTCGAAGCGCAGCCCCGCCGGCTCGAATTCGAAGATCAGCCGCTGCATGTCCACGATCCGGAGCGTGATGTCGATCGTCTCGCCGGGGAGCAGCAGCTGTCCACTCGGACGGCGAATGCGCGTGTCCCCGTGCACCTTGAAGCGCAGGAACTCGTCGTCGTCCGGCTGATCGACGAAGTAGATGCGAGCCTCGGCATCCTCGCCCTGCATCGCCGTGAAGGTGACCGAGGTGTTCGCCAGGGCGGGAGCGTTCTCGGCGAGCCGGAGAAAAGTCAGGTCCTCCGTCGCCCGCCTCGGGCGGGTCGGCGAGTCGCAGCCGGCGATCAGCAGCAGGAGGACGGCGAACATCGAACGACTAGACATGGAGCTCCTCGGCGTCATCGCCGGAGTGAGAGGTAGAATCCAGGATGCGCTGGAGCCTCGGGCGGGAGATTCCGAGACGGCGTGCGGCATCGCTCTTGTTGCCGCCGCAGTGATCGAGCATCGCGGCGGCGGCTGCGCGGACGATCTCGCCCAGCGTGGCCGGAAACGGCAGCGGACCTTCCTGACGGCCGGCCGGCATCTCGGACGCCACATCGGCGGCGTCGAGCGTGGGCTCGGGGGCGAGGAGTAAGGCGCGCTCCATCACGTTGCGCAGCTCGCGGACGTTGCCCGGCCACGACCGGTCGAGCAGCGCGCGCTCGGCCGACGGCGTGAGCCCGGCGCGCGCGATCCCGTACTCGGCCGCGAAGCGGGCCAGAAAGTGTCGCGCCAGCGGGAGGATGTCGTCGCGGCGCGCGCGCAGCGGGGGGAGCTCGATGGGCACGACGTTGAGCCGATAGTAGAGGTCCTCGCGGAACTCGCCGTGCTGCACCGCCGCCGCCATGTTCACGTGCGTCGCGGCGATGATGCGGACATCCACCGGGATCGTGCGCGTCCCGCCGACGCGCCGGACGCTGCGCTCCTCCAGCGCACGCAGGAGCTTCCCCTGGAGCGGCAGCGCCAAATGCGCGATCTCGTCGAGGAACAGCGTGCCGCCGCTGGCCAGCTCGAACAATCCGGGCTTTGTCGCGCGAGCATCCGTGAAGGCTCCCTTCTCATGGCCGAACAGCTCGCTCTCCAGGAGATTCGCCGGGATGGCGGCGCAGTTGAGATCGACGAAGGGCGCCTCGCGACGCGGGCCGTTATAGTGGATCGCGCGGGCCACCAGCTCCTTGCCGGTGCCCGTCTCGCCGGTGAGCAGAACGGTCACGCTCGGATGCGGGATCACCCGCGCCGCGCGGTCGAGTGCCACGTGCAGGGCCGGGCTCTCGCCGAGAATGCCGTCAAAGCGGTACTTTCGCCCTTCACCAGCCGCGAACTCGGATCTCCGCAGCCGGCTGCGCAGCTCCTCCGCGCGCTCGCGCAGCCACGAGCGGAGCAGGTCATGATCACCCGGAAGTGCGAAGTAGTCGGCAGCGCCCGCGCGCACGGCTTCGGCGGCCAGCCGATGGCTCTCGAGCGAGCCCACTGCTCCGACGTCGACGGCCCCGCCCGCGACCCGGCGCACCGCCTCGACCAGCCCGTCCTCGGCGCCGGCCCCTGAGACGATGGCCACGGTGCCGGTGGCCCGGTCGAGCTCCGCCGCATCGGTGATCATGGAAATGCCCAGCCCGCACTCGGTCGCGAGTGCGGGCCACAGCGAGGAGAACGAATCGCTGAGCGCGAGAACGGTGAGCGTGGGCACCAGGCGTACCGCGTGGGACGAAGCGCGGACGCTCCGTCAGTTGTCATCGTCGTGCCCGTCGCGATCATCATCCTCGAACGCGCGGAACGACTGCCGAATCCCGTCGTCGATCTGGCCGGCGTTCGCGGCCGACGGCTCCAGCGCGCTGCCATCCGCGCTCCGGAACCAGGAAGCGACGTCGACGTTCACCGTAATGTTCACTCCGTCCACGCCCACGACGAGGGGTGTGCCGAACTCCAGCTCCATCTCGGCGTCCTGCTCGGTCTCGTACACGAACGGGGTCCCGTTCCATGTCCCCTCGACCCGCACGCTGATTCGGTCGAATTCCGGATTCGCGGCCATGAAGGCGACGTCCTGGGGAGTGCCGTCGTCGGGCTTGTGCAGCTCGAGCTCGATCGCGTCGTACGTTCCTTCCGGCACCTGGACGTCGATGAGGGGCATCGCGCCGCCATCGAGCGGCAGATCGACCACGCGCGGTGCCAGCTGAACGTCGCAACCGTCGTAGTCGCCATCGGGAAGCGTGTCATCGATCGAGCCGCAGAGATATTCGGGCGACTCGAGCTCGATCTCGCGGAGCACGATGCGAGCGCGAGTGATGACGAGGGCGCCCGACCCATCGACGTCCAGCGACAACCGGGCGCCGGCGGCGCGGGCGAGGGCCGGGCCGGACGACGGCGCCGTGGCGAATGAAAGCGTGATCGCGCCCGAGCCGAGCCCGGTGGAGTCGGAACACGCTGTCGTTCCGGCTATCAAGGCGGCGATGAAGGCGGCCGCAGCGGCCGACCGGGGACTATCGAAGTTGAGCATCGGCGAAGAGCTCCGTTGAGGTGTGCCCTCTCCTGAAGCAGAGCCGGGGCCGCGGCGCGACCGCCATCCGTGGCAGCTCAAGTCCATGCGGTTCATGGCCTTGGGCGACACGTACAGTTCGGGCATAGCCGCCCGGGCGCTCCGCCCCGATACATCGCTGGAACGAATCAATGCAGATGCGCACGACCGCTTCGTGGCCGCATCGCGCTGCCGGCACGGGATGCCCGCGCTGCCTCCTCGGGAAGGGCATGCCCCATGTTCACCGCGCGCCCCGTATCGGTCTGATCGCCCTCTCGGCTCGCGGCGAAGCGATCGACAAGCTCGGGGGATTCCGTCTCGGGGCCGACGACTACGTGGTGAAGCCGGTCGGGTGCAGACGGAGGCTCGCGCGATTCCTGAGCACCCGGTGATCACGGCCGACCTCGAAGCTGGTCGCCCCCCGCCCTGAACCCAAAAAAAGCGGGCCGGCTTATTTTCCAGCCGCCCCTCTCCACGCACACAAGTCGCGGGCGCCGTCTACCGCGTTGCCTCTGCCAGATCCCTAATCGCCGCCGCCATTGCGCGCACGCGAGCCGCGTCCCGCGCAGTTCGCGCGTCCGCCTGAAGCTCCGCTACGAGCATCGTCAGCGCCGCGCGACGCCGGGTACCCGTCTGCCGTTCCGCCGCGTCGAGCGCCTGTGCGATCGCCGTCGTACGCGACGCGTCGAGCCCGTTCCCGCGCACCAGCTGATCGAGGTACGACCTCACCACCGGAAACGCCGCCGGCCACACGATCCGCGGCTGGCTCTGCGGGTTGAACTCCTCCATCCGCACGAGTTTCGCCGCCTCGAGCTCGTTCGCCGAGAGGAACTCGCTCGGCTCGAGCTCGAGAATGTCGAGACCGCGCGCCATCTCGGACGAGTAGATGTACCCGTTGTACCAGTACGCACCCCACGAGCCGCCGATCGTGCCGCGCTGGCGGCTCACCGCGCCGCCGTCGTTCGACACCGGCGGCGCATCCACCGGGCCGCGGTCGAAGTACGCGATCTCGAACGGCCGGTCCGGATCGGTGAAATCGATCACGTCGACGCCGCCCTGATACCATCCCTGCACCATGATGTCGCGCCCCGGCACCGGGATCAGCGAGCCGTTGTGCGAGACGCAGTTCTCCTGCGCCGTCTGCGCGCTCGGGAGCTTGAAGTAGGCGTGCTGCGTGAACTTCTTGTCGGGACCGATCACGAGGGTGGTGTTGCCGCCCATCTCCAGCGGGTGCGTCGCCTGACAGTTGGGCGACGTGCCGCCACCCCACTCATCGGTGAACACGACCTTGGAGCCGTCGTTGCTGAACACGGCCGTGTGCCAGAGCGAGAAGTTCGTGTCGGCCGCGGCGTCGAGGCGGACCGGCC
>CAYLPM010000062.1:0-2764 GCA_964385525.1 uncultured Gemmatimonadaceae bacterium | reverse complement strand
GGGCGCGGGTGTCCTGCTCCGGTTGACGCCGCGCATCGCGATCGATCTTGGCGGGCACTACTCGGTCATGAACCTGACCGATCGCACCTTCGATGCCGAGCCGCGCCCCGATGAGGATGGGAGCTCGATCGGTGCGCACATCGGCGCGTATCTGCGACTTGGCGGCGGCGACGAGATCGTCGAGCTGGAGAGTCGCGCGCGAGCGATGGCTCAGCCCAGCAGGCCCAGGCCGTAGATCGCAATCAGCGCGATTGCGAGGATGATCGCGAGCCAGCCGAGCATAGGCAGCCCTCGCCCGCCCGTGCCGCCGGCGCGGGGGACGCTGCGGCGCTCGGTGTCGCCGGGCGTGGTTCCACGCCCCGCGGAGGCGGGAGTGTCATTGACCGCATCCGCGCCGCCCGTATCGACTTGACGGTTGCGGTCGCGCTCTGGTGGTACCGTCACTGCTTTCTCCTGGTTCTGGCACGACCGGGCTCAGTGCACCTAACAGGCCACGCCGGAACGGCCAGCGCCCGATGCGGTACTGGGCGCCCTTGTGGACTGATCCCGAGTCGTCGACGGCGGGTGGGAACTGCCTTGAACCGCGGAGGATCACAGAGGTCGGCGCGGAGGATCGCAGAGCACTGCACACCGAAGGAGCTCCCGACCGCCACGAGCCCGGAATGATTGGATGAACGACCTCGGGAAGTCATTGCGTCCCGAGCCGTTTCCAAAGCAAATCGTCCGGGCTCGTCGCGGGCAGACCTCCGACGGGTGTGCCGTCCTCTGCGTACCTCGTCGTTTTCTCCGCGTTCCTCTGCGGTCAGTGTGTGTGACCTGCGCGGTGGGCAGACATGCCAGACCGCTGAGGGAAGCACTCCTCTACTCGCCGCTCTCGGCTCGCGCCGCCGGACGGATCTCGCCCGAGATCGTGGCGTGGAGAAAGTCGCGATTCATGCGCGCGATGGTGTCGATGCTGATCTCCTTGGGGCACGCCTCCTGGCACTCGCCGTGAAACGTGCAGTTGCCGAAGCCCTCGAGATCCATCTGCTCGACCATGCGCGCGACGCGCCGGTAGCGTTCGGCCTGACCCTGCGGCAGCAGCGCGAGATGCGTGATCTTGGAGGCCGTGAAGAGTGACGCGGAGGCGTTCGGGCACGCCGCCACGCACGCGCCGCAGCCGATGCACGAAGCCGCATCCATGGCGTCATCGACCGCCGGCTTGGGCACCGGGATGGCGTTCGCGTCCGGCGCGCCCCCCGTATTGGCAGTGATGTACCCGCCGGCGGCAATGATCCGGTCGAGCGCGCCCCGATCCACGACGAGATCCTTGATCACCGGGAACGCGCGCGCCCTCCACGGCTCGACGTACACCGTGTCGCCATCGCGGAACGTCCGCATGTGGAGCTGGCAGGTGGCGGTGCCCGTCATCGGTCCGTGCGCCGCGCCGTTGATCATGAGCGAGCAGGAGCCGCAGATCCCCTCGCGGCAGTCGTGGTCGACCGCCACCGGCACGTCGCCGGACTCCATCAGGCGTTCGTTGAGGACATCGAGCATCTCGAGGAACGACATGTCGGGGTTCACGTCGTCCATGTCGTACCGGACGAGCCGGCCCTCGGCCGACGGTCCGGCCTGCCGCCAGATCTGGAGCGTCAGCTTCATCACTTGTAGCTCCGCTGCGTGAGCGGGACGTACTCGAAGGTCAGCGTCTCCCTGTGGAGCACCGGCGCGCGTCCATCGCCCGCGTACTCCCATGCCGCCACGTACGCGAAGCGGTCATCGTGCCGCAGCGCCTCGCCTTCCGGGGTCTGGTGCTCGACGCGGAAGTGCCCGCCGCACGATTCCTCGCGCGCGAGGGCATCGATGCACATCAACTCGGACAGCTCGAGGAAGTCGGCCACGCGGCCCGCCTTCTCGAGGGCTTGATTGAGCTCCGCGTCGCTTCCGGGAACGTTGACGTTGCGCCAGAACTCCTCGCGCAGCGCCGGGATGAGTTGCAGCGCCTCACGGAGCCCCTCGGCACTTCGGGCCATCCCGCACTTCTCCCACACGATCGTGCCGAGCTCGCGGTGGAAGGAATCCACGGTCCGTTCGCCATTGATAGTGAGGAAGCGCTTCGTGCGTTCGGCGACGGCGCCCTCGGCGGCCCGGAAGTCCGGATGGCCGGCATCCAGCGGGTCGAGACGGCTCGAAGCGAGGTAGTGCGCGACCGTCAGGGGGAGGACGAAGTAGCCGTCGGCCAACCCCTGCATGAGCGCGCTTGCCCCGAGGCGGTTGGCTCCGTGATCGGAGAAGTTCGCCTCCCCCGCCACGTGCAGTCCGGGAATCGTGCTCATGAGATTGTAGTCCACCCAGAGGCCGCCCATGGTGTAGTGAGCGGCCGGGTAGATCCGCATCGGCACCTCGTAGGGGTTTTCGTCCGTGATGCGCTCGTACATCTCGAACAGGTTGCCGTAGCGTTCGCGAATCCGATCCTCGCCGACGCGGCGAATGGCATCCGCGAAATCGAGGTAGACCCCGCGGCCGGACTCGCCCACGCCCCGTCCCTCGTCGCAGACCTCCTTGGCCGCCCGCGACGCGATGTCGCGCGGTGAGAGATTGCCGAAGCTCGGGTACTTGCGCTCCAGATAGTAGTCGCGCTCGGCCTCGGGAATGTCGCCCGGCTGCCGCTTGTCGCCGGCGCGCCTGGGCACCCAGACCCGGCCGTCGTTGCGCAGCGACTCGCTCATCAGCGTGAGCTTCGACTGATACGGGCCGCTCACGGGGATGCAGGTCGGATGAATCT
>CAYLPM010000061.1:0-8356 GCA_964385525.1 uncultured Gemmatimonadaceae bacterium | reverse complement strand
GGAACTCACGCTCCGACTCACCGAGGGCGGGACGGAACTGCTGGTGAAGCACGGCTACGACGAGAGCTTCGGGGCCCGGCCGCTGAAGCGCGCGATCCAGCGCTTCATCGAGGACCCGCACTCCGAGGAGATCCTGCTCGGCGAGTTCGCGAAGGGCGACGAGATCGAGGTCGATGTGTCGGCTGACGGCACGAAGATGGAATTTCGTGTCCTGACCAGGACGCCCCAGGCCTGAGCCCTGTAGGGACGGCCGGCCAGAGCCCCTCAGCGGGGACCTGGCCGGCCGCTTACGTGTATATTTGTCCCATGCCACGATCGGTACTTCCCCTCCTCGCCACCCTGCTGGCGATCGTCCCCGCATCCCTGCGGGCGCAGGCCCCCGCCACCGAACCCGGCCGTTGCGTGACTCCCGATTCCATCGCCGTGCGCGGCAACGTTCGCACGACGGACATCGCGATCCGCTCCCAGGCGGGGCTGGCCGCCGGCACCCAGCTCAGCGCCCGCGCCGTGAGCAGCGCCATCGAGACGCTGTTCGCGACCGGCGAGTTCGAGCAGGTCGAGATCGCCTGCACGGTGTCGCCGGAAACCCAGCTCACGACTCTCTGGATCGAGGTGCAGGAGCGTCCCCTGCTGGGCGACGTCCAGGTGACCGGGGTCGAAGCGCTGTCCTCGAGCTCGGTGCAGGAGCGGGTTGAACTGGCGGTCGGGCAGGCCGTGAATCCGGCGCAGGTCGCTCGCGCCGTCCAGCGCATCGATTCGCTCTACGAGAGCGAGGGGTACTACCTGGCCGAGATCGAGACCGACACGGCGATGGTCGAGGGGCGGGCGCATCTCACGTTCCGGATCGACGAAGGGCGGCGGCTGGCCATCTCGGGCGTGCGCATCAACGGCAACCAGCGGATCAGCGACGACGCGATCGTCGGCGCGATGGAAACGAAGCCCGAGGCGTTCTGGTGGTTCAGGAAGGGGGCATTCGACGACGAGGTTTTCCGAGCCGACCTGGCCGAGCGCATTCCCGGGCTGTATGCGCGCCGGGGCTTCATCGACTTCAGCGTTGTCGGCGACTCGCTGATCGTCGATCGTGAGCTGGGCAAGGCGCTGATCGACATCACCGTGGACGAGGGACCGCAGTACCTGGTGGGGGACTTCGAGATCACGGGCAATCGCCGCTTCCCGACGACCGAGCTCGAACGCTTCTATCCCTTCGACGGCGATGGCCCGACGCTCTCGCAGCGCGTGACCAGCCTCATTCGCCGCGACGATACGCCGGAAAACGTCTTCGATCAGTCAAGGTGGGACGAGGCGGTCCAGAGCGTCCGCAGCGCCTACGCGACCGAGGGCTACATCTGGTCGAACCTCCAGCCGGTGATCGTCCGCGACAGCCTTGCGGATGGGACGCCGGCGGTGCACCTGCGCTGGGACATCGCCGAGGGCGCGCCGGCGATCGTGAACCGCGTCGACATTGCCGGCAACGATTACACGGTCGAGGCGTGCATCCGGGATCAGATCTTCGTCGTCCCGGGCGACGTCTACAATCAGAACGCGTTGATCCAAAGCTACCAGAACATCGCGAATCTCGGCTTCTTCGAGACGCCGCTGCCGCCGCCCGACACGAAGCCCGTCAACGAAGAAGGCGATGTCGACATCGTCTTCATCGTGAAGGAGAAGCGGACGGGCAACATCAATTTCGGGGCGTCGGTGGGGCAGGGGACGGGCCTCGGCGGCTTCATCGGGCTCGACCAGCCCAATCTCTTCGGCCTCTGCAAGCGCGGCTCTCTGCAATGGCAGTTCGGGCGCTACGTCAACGACTTCAACCTGAGCTACACCGATCCCTCGATCCGGCAGACGCGGTACTCGGGAACGGTGAACGCCTACCGGAGCCAGTCCAGGTTCCGGATCGCCGATCTGGGGCAGAGCACACGCATCGGCGGCAATTTGACGGTCGGGTTTCCGGTACCCTGGTCTCTCCGGACGCGCATCTTCGCGTCGTACGGCGCGGAGGCGGTGAAGTACGATGGCGACGGACTGCTCGGGTCCGTGGCGGACGAGTGCGACGCGGCGAACTGCGTGCGTTCCACGCTCGGCCTGACCGCCACACACGACACGCGCAGCGACCTGCCGTTCGCCTCGGCCGGCGGACTCCAGAGTTTCACCGCGCAGTTCAACGGCGGCCCGCTCGGAGGCTCGTCCGACTTCCAGCGATACACGGGTGAGCTGCGCGGGTATGCGCCGCTGCTCGAGATCGGCGGCGAGGACCCCGGCTCACAGCCGCTCAAGGTCGTCATCGGCCTCACGGCGCGGGCGGGCACCGTCTTCGGGAGCACCGGACCGTTCTTCTACACGCAGCAGTTCGCGCTCGGTGGCACGCAGTTCGGCGAGCAGCTCCGCGGCTACGACGAGTTTTCGATCACTCCGGACGGGTTCCTGGGCGGGACCAGCAGCACGCAGGCGCGACGGGAGTCGTTCGGCAACGCCTTTCTCAGCACCACGGCCGAGGTCGGCCTTCGATTCAACTCGCAGATCTATCTGTCGGCGTTCATGGATGCCGGCAACGTGTGGCACCAGCCCCGCGACATCAACCCGACGCGCCTCTTCCGAGGTGCCGGGATCGGGGCATCGGTGATCACGCCCTTCGGCCCGCTCGGGCTGGACTGGGCGTACGGCTTCGACCGGCTCAACGAGTTCGGGCGGCCGGATCCCCAGTGGCAGTTCCATTTCCGACTTGGTCAGATCTTCTAAAACGGGAGCAGGTGCAATGCGTTTTCTACTCCGCGCCACGTTGTGCGCGCTGGCCGTCACGGCCGTTCCCATGCTCGAGGCCGCGGCGCAGAACGTACAGCGTCTCGCGTTCGTGAACACGCAGGCGATGCTCGCGCGCGCGCCGGGAAGCGCGCGTGCCGACTCGACCTTCCAGCGCGAGATGGCCGCCTATCAGCAGCAGGTAGAGCGAATGCGTGATTCGCTGCAGGCGATGGTCGACGCGTATCAGACGGCCGAGCCCACGCTTACCCCCGCACAGCGGACGGAGCGCCAGACCGCGATTCGCACGCGGGAGGCGGATTACAATCAGCGCGACCAGCAGGCGCAGCAACAGCTCGCGCAGCGTCGCGAGCAGCTCGTGCAGCCGATCATGGACATGATTCAGCAGGTCCTCAACGAAATGCGCGAGGAAGGCAACTACGCCATGATCTTCGATGTCGGCTCCGAGGCGAGCACGATCGTGGCGGCGGATCGGAATCTCGACATCACCGAGCGGGCCGTGACGCGCCTGCAAGCGATGACGCCAGCGACGGCCACGCCGAACCAGCCCCAGACGCGACCGGCGGGCATGACGCCGCCACCGGCCGGCGCGACGCGGCCGCCTCCGCCTCGGCGTTGAGCGACACCGCGTCCGCGCCCCCTGTCGTCGGCGGTGGAGCGACACGCTCCTACACCGCCGACGATCTCGCATCGGCCCTCGGCGGCCGAGTGATCGGGGATGGCGCGACCGCGGTCTCGGCGATTGCCCCCCTCGACCGCGCCGGCGCGGCCGACCTCACGCTGCTGACGAAGGCACAGTACGCACCGCTCGTCGCGTCGTCACGAGCCGGTATTCTCCTCGTCGCCCCGGATCTCGCCGACACGCCGGGCGAGGTCCGCGCGCGCATCGTCGTCGACAAGCCTTACGAAGCGCTGCTGGAGCTCATTCCCCGCTTCCACGCGCCGGCGCCGCGGACTGCCGGCGTACACCCGTCAGCGCTGATCGGTCGCGGCGCGCGCATCGGCCGTGAGGTCACGATCGGCGCCGGCGTCGTGATCGGCGAGGGCGCCCGCGTGGGCGATCGCGCCTTGCTCGAGCCGAACGTGGTCGTCGGAGCGGGCGTCGAGATCGGCGAGGATACCCGTCTGTGCGCCGGCGTCACGCTCTACGCCGGCACGACGGTGGGTCGTCGCGTGATCGTCCATGCCGGCGCTCGCCTCGGATCAGACGGCTTCGGCTATGTCTTTCGCGACGGGGCACACCGGAAGATCCCGCACGTCGGACGGTGCGTGATCGAGGACGATGTCGAGATCGGTGCGAATACGACGATCGATCGCGGCAGCATCGACGACACCGTGATCGGCGCCGGGACGAAGATCGACAATCTCGTGCACATCGGACACAACTGTCGGATCGGTCGACTCTGTCTGCTCATGGCGCAGGTCGGCATCTCCGGCTCGACCCGGGTGGAGGACGGCAGCATCCTCGCCGGGCAAGTGGGTGTGGGGGGGCACGTGACGATCGGCAAGGGTGCCACGATCGGTGGACAGGCCGGCGTATTCGGTGACGTGCCCGCGGGCGCGACGTGGTCCGGCTATCCGGCGCGGCCGCACAAGGAGGCGCTGCGCGCGCAGGCTGCGCTGTTCCGCCTGGCGCCGCTGATGCGGCGCCTCGAGCGGCTCCTGGGCTCGGAGCGTTCGTGACGGCTCGGCGCACCATCGCCCGCGAGGTCTCGGTCGAGGGGATCGGGCTGCATCTGGGACGGCACTGCCGGCTCACCTTCCGCCCGGCCGAACCGGAGGACGGCATCGTGTTCGTGCGCGCCGATCTGCCCCGGAGTCCGCGCGTACCCGCGCTCGTCCAGCATGCCGTGCTCACCGAGCGGCGAACGCAGCTGGGAACGGGGCCGGAAGCGATGCATACTGTCGAGCACGTGCTCTCCGCCGTGTCCGGCGCGGAGATCGACGACGTCGTGATCGCAATGGATGCCCCGGAGCCGCCGATCCTGGATGGGAGCGCGGCCCCCTTTCTCGAGGCGCTCACGCGAGCCGGACCTCGCGACCACGACGGGACGGTGGAATACCTCGACGTGCCCGAGGTCGTGCGCATCGTGGATGGGGAGTCCTCGTACGAGGCTCACCCGGCCTCTTCCCTCGAGCTCGAGGTGATGATCGATTTCCCCCATCCGCTGATCGGCCGCCAGTCGGGGCGGTATTCCATCTCGAGGGAGAGCTACGCGCGAGAGCTCGCGCCGGCCCGCACCTTCGGATTCGTGCACGAGGTCGAGATGTTGCGCGCGAAGGGGTTGATCAAGGGGGCGTCGGTGGAGAATGCCGTCGTCCTCGATGAGGACGGCGTCATCGGGACCACGCTGCGCTGGCCCGACGAATTCGTGCGACACAAGGCCATGGATTGCGTGGGTGATCTGGCGCTCGCCGGCCGGCGCGTTCGCGCGCGCATCGTGGCCGTCCGGCCGAGTCATCGCGGCACCGTCCTGCTCGTGCGCGAGCTCACGGCCGCGCTGTCAAGGAGATAACGTGCTCGGTATCGAAGAGATCATGAAGGTGCTTCCGCACCGGTATCCCTTCCTGCTCGTGGACCGGATCGTGGAGATGGAGGCGAACCGGCGCATCGTCGGGCTGAAGAACGTCACGATCAACGAGCCGTTCTTCCAGGGCCACTTTCCCGGTCACCCGATCATGCCCGGCGTCCTGATCATCGAGGCGATGGCACAGGTCGGCGGGATGCTGCTCATGGGCTCGGTGGAAGAGCCGGACAGCAAGGTCGTCTACTTCATGTCCCTCGACAACGTGAAGTTCCGCCGGCCGGTGAAGCCGGGTGACCAGCTCATCTTCGAGCTCGAGATCATCCAGATCCGCGGCACCGTGTGCAAGATGCGCGGGGTCGGACGGGTGGAGGGCGATGTCGTCGCCGAAGCCGACATGGCGGCGATGGTGCGCGACCGATGACGGCGATCATCCATCCGACCGCGATCATCGCTCCCGATGCGGTACTCGGCGACAACGTGGAAGTGGGTGCGTTCGTCGTGATCGGCCCGGGATGCCGGGTCGCCGATGGCTGCGTCGTCTCGCATCGCGCGACGCTCGAGCGTGACGTGCACCTGGCCGCCAACGTGAAAGTCGGGGTCGGGAGCGTCCTCGGCGGCGATCCGCAGGACCTCAAGTACGCGGGCGAGGCCACGACCGTCGAGATCGGCGAGGGCACCACGATTCGGGAGTACGCCACGATCAACCGCGGCACGGCGCAGTCGTGGAAGACGTCGGTCGGCAAGGGCAGTTTCATCATGTCCTACGTCCACCTCGCGCACGACTGCCACATCGGCGATGGCGTGATCCTCGCCAATGGCGTGCAGCTCGCCGGGCACGTGACGGTCGAGGACCGGGCGATCATCTCCGGCTTGTCCGCCGTGCACCAGTTCGTGCGTGTCGGCAGGCATTCGTTCGTCGGCGGATGCTCGCGGGTCGCGAAGGATGTTCCGCCGTACCTCAAGGCGGTGGGGAATCCGATCAAGCTGTACGGACTCAACACGGTCGGCATGCAGCGGCACGATTTCGCCGAGCCGGTGATCCGGGAGCTGAAGCGTGCCTACCGTCTGTTCTTCCGCTCGGAGCTCAACGTCTCGCAGGCGCTCGAGCGCGCGCAGAGCGAGCTCACGCAGTATCCCGAGGTCGAGGAGTTCCGCAAGTTCGTCGAGGCGAGCCAGCGTGGAGTGGTGATTTGAGTGGACCGGTCCGCATGGGCGTCGTCGGCGCGGGAGCGCTCGGCTATCATCACGTTCGCATTCTGCGCGAGCTGGACGAGGTCGCGCTGCAGGGCTTCGTCGAGGTACGGCCGGAGCGCGCGGCGCAGGTGGCGTCCGAGCTCGGCGTCCGGGCGTACGATGATCTTCTGTCGCTGCTCGACGCGGTCGACGCGATCACCGTCGTCGTACCCACGTCGGCGCACTTCGCCGTCGCGCGGGCGGCGGTGGAGCGTGGGACGCACGTTCTGATCGAGAAACCGATCACGGCCACGCTCGACGAAGCGGACGAATTGCTGGCGATCGCCGAACGCACCGGCGCCCGGGTGCAGATCGGCCACGTCGAGCGCTTCAATCGAGCCGTGCTGGCGGCGCTCCCGCACATCAGCGCGCCGCGCTTCGTGCAAGTCGACCGGCTCGCACCGTTCAACCCGCGGGGCGCCGACGTCGCTGTCGTGCTCGATCTCATGATCCACGACATCGATCTCGTGCTCACGCTCATCGGCGGGCAGGCCGTCGAGATCGCGGCGGTCGGCGTCCCGGTGCTCACGCCGAGCGTCGACATCGCGAACGCCCGGCTCGTCTTCTCGTCGGGTGCGGTCGCGAACATCACCGCGAGCCGCGTCTCGCGCGAGCGAATGCGGAAGGTTCGGCTCTTTCAGCCGAACGGCTATCTCTCGCTCGATCTGGGTGCCGGGACGGGCGAGTTCTACCGTCTTCGTCCGGACATCGACCTCGTGGCGCTCGCCGCGGCACCGCGAGACGTCGAGGCGTTCGTCGAGCGAATCGTCCTCGAGGCTCCGGAGGCCGAGCCGCTGCGCCTCGAGTTCGAGAGCTTCGTGGCGGCGATCCGGGGTGAGCGCGAGATCGCCGTCCCCGGCACGGAGGGGCGCGAGGCCCTCGCGGTCGCGCTGCGCATCGTGCAGGAAATCGAGCGAACACTCCCCGCGCTCGCCGGTACGCGACCCGGTGCGTGAGGTCCTGATCGTCGCCGGAGAAGCCTCGGGCGACCTGCACGCCAGCGCCGTGGCCGAGGAGCTGCGGCGGCGCGTGCCGGAGCTGCCGCTAGCCGGCATCGGCGGCGCACGCATGCGCGACGCGGGCGTATCGCTGATCGAGGATGCCGAGCGACTTGCGGTAATGGGGTTCGTCGAGGTGCTGCGCCATGTCCCGGCGCACCTGGCGCTCCTGCGATCGATCCGACGTCGGCTGAGCGACGGTGGAGTCGGGCTCGTGATCCTCATCGACTATCCGGGCTTCAACATGAAGGTCGCGGAAGCCGCCTGGCGGGCCGGCGTCCCGGTGCTCTACTACATCACGCCGCAGGTCTGGGCCTGGGGCGCGGGCCGCCTGAAGAAGCTCGCGCGCCTGGTCACCAGGGCCTGCGTCATTCTCCCCTTCGAGGAGGAGCTGCTGCGCCGCCACGGCGTGGACGCGGTGTTCGTCGGCCATCCGCTGCTCGATCGCGCGCGCAGTCTCCCGACCCGTGCCGACGCGCGACGTTCGCTCGGTCTTCCGGAGGACGGGCCCGTCCTGGCCCTGTTTCCAGGGAGCCGCGTGCAGGAGATCCGCCGACACCTGCGGGACTTCGTCGCCGCGGCAGAGGAGCTGCGCCGTCGGCGTCCCGAACTGCGGGTGATCGTGAGCGTCGCGCCCACGATCGACCTGGACCCCGCCGAGTGTCCCTTCCCGATGGTGCGTTCGGCATCGTTTCCCGTGCTTCGAGCGGCGGACGCCGCCCTCTGCAAGAGCGGAACGACGACCCTCGAAGCCGCCGTCGCCGGCTGTCCGCTGGTGGTGGCGTATCGCACCAGCCGATGGACGTACGCGATCGCGAAGCGGCTGGTGAAGATCCC
>CAYLPM010000060.1:0-21878 GCA_964385525.1 uncultured Gemmatimonadaceae bacterium | reverse complement strand
CATCGACGCCGCGGTTGGACGCGGCATCGATCTCGACGACGTCGAGCGACGCGGCGCCACTCCAGGTGCGCGTGCACGACGTGCACTCTCCGCACGGCTCTCCGGCATCACGTTCCGGGGACGCGAGGCCGGCACTGCCCGCCGCTGGGACGCCGGGGCCCGGCGTGCGCCGCTCGCAGTTCAGGGCCATCGCCAGCACGCGCGCGAGCGTCGTCTTGCCGACACCGCGCGGGCCGCACAGCAGGTAGCCGTTGGCGACGCGGCCGCTGGCGATCGCCCCCTTCAGGGTGTTCGACACGTGCGACTGGACGGCGACCGACGCAAAGGTCTTGGGGCGGTACTTGCGCGCGAGAGCGAGAGCCATGGCGAGGAGAGGACCCGGGGAGGGGCGAGCGGCGATGAAAAGAGCCTGACGCGGTGAGGAATCTCGCCCGTCAGGCTCCGTCCGGCGGTGGCCGGTGATCGGCAGTCGATGCGCAGGGCCGCCCTCAACATGGAGTCGGCGCCCGCGCAGTACCCTGGGCCGGTCGGAGCAACGCAAGACACCACATGCCGCTGCTACCTTCGGGGTCCTGACGGAGTTAGCGGGCTCACGCCCTCCGGGACCCAGGGCACCCGGAATATAGCCGGCTTCGAAGCGGCCTTCAACCGGCCCGTCACCCGACCGCGTGACCATCCCACCGGGGTCGATCGTATTCGCTCTGACGGGCGCGCGATATCGCGATGAACCCGTTGCAGCCTCAGCAACGCCGGTCGTGCCCGCCCCCACCCGCCTCTCCAGCCTCTCCACGAAGCTCTCGCGCGCCGTCGGCGCGCTGCGATCGCCCGAGCACCCCGGCTTCGTCGAAGCGAGTCTCGTGAGCGGATCGCGCGTCTTCGCGAGCAGCGCCATCTTCGCCGCGCTGGCACTCGCCCTCGGTGGGGGACACCTCTCGATCGCGGCGATCGCCGCGTTTCCCTTTCTCAGCCGCCTCGCGCATATCGCCGTCCCGTCGATCCTGCGACGCCACGGTTCGGGCCGCCTCGCAATCGCGGCCACATGGGTCGAGCGCGCCGGTCTGCTGCTCGCATCTATCGCCGGAATCGTTCGCCCCGAGGGGTGGGCGCTCGCCGGGTTCCTTGGCGGACTTGCCGTTGCGCAGCTCGGCCAGGCCGTCTACGACGTCGCCATGGCCTCGCTCCACAGCGAGGCGACCGCCGCCGAGGGGTTCGGGCGTTACACCGCCACGAAGACGCGCTGGGCGGCGATCTCGGGGCTGGTGCTCGGCATTCTCGCCTCCTTCGCCGTCGACGCGACGGAAGCGCTCGGCGTGCCACCGCACATCGCGCGCTCGCTCGCGATCGTCGTTGGCGTCGCCATCCACCTCCGTGTTTCACGACCGCTCGCCCGGATGGATGCACTGGCGCGCCGCGCCGCCAACGACGAGGTGCTGCGGCCGACGACACCCTTGCGCACGGCGAGCGTGTCGCCAGCCCACCGCCTGCCGATCTCCTGGGGCGTCGTGCGCTTCGCGCTCGCGTGGGGCTTCGCCCTCGGCCTCTCGACGCGACAGGGAGAGGCGATGGCGATCTCGGTGCTCGACCTCTCGGTCGGCACGCTGACACTCCTCAACGCGCTGCTCGTCGGAGGCGGCGTGCTCGGGGCGAAAACGTGGGGCGTCCTGGCGGATCGCTTCGGCGGCAAGGGACTGATGTCGATCGCCCTGATCGCGATCGCGCTCGATCCCCTCTGGATGCTCGCCGCCATGCTGATTCACCCGGCACTGCTCGTCCCGGGCTACGCCGTTTACGGCGTCTTCAACAGCGGGTGGAACATCGCGACGAACATCACGCTCGTCCGGACCGCCGGAGCGCCCGCCGACCGGATCCGCGCTCTGATCGTCTACAACATCGCGTTCGGGCTGGCGGCGGGAACGGCGCCGCTGCTCGGTGGCCTGCTGCTCGAGCTGGTGGAGGCACACGTCGACACGATCGCGGCCTACGCGACGCTGTTCGTTCTGGCCGCGTTGCTTCGCCTCTCCGCCTATCCGCTGCTGCGGCTGATGCCCGCGCCGCCGGCT
Organism: uncultured Gemmatimonadaceae bacterium; assembly: GCA_964385525.1. Lineage (GTDB taxonomy): Bacteria > Gemmatimonadota > Gemmatimonadetes > Gemmatimonadales > Gemmatimonadaceae > DATKCV01. Next base: position 19,818 of record CAYLPM010000060.1, on the reverse strand, counting down.
CGGCGCGGACGGTACGTCTCGGTCGTGGTGTTGCGAGCCGTTCGATTCAAGTCGAAGCGGTCGGTGATCGGCCGCCAGGAGCCGACGAAGTCTCGTCGCGGCGTGCCGGTCCCGGAGCCCTGACCACTCTCCGGCTACGCGGCGGTCACGATCGGGCGTGTGCCTCCTCCAGAATCCCGGCGAGCACCTCCCCGGCCGTTCTGACCTGCGCCTGATCCGCGTCGAGATGCGTCACCGCGCGAATCCTCGTCGCGGACCACGGCGCGATGAGGACGCCGGCCTCCGCCGCCCGGGCGACGAACGCCGCCGCGCCGATTCGCGGAGGCAGATCGACCATCACGATGTTCGTGTCCGGCGGCACGACGCGCGCCTCGCCGGCACCGTGGAGCGACCGCGCGAGCTCGCGCGCGCGCTCGTGGTCCTCGCCAAGGCGCGGCAGATGATGCTCGAGGCCGTGGAGCGCGGCGGCGGCGAGGATGCCGGACTGCCGCATTCCTCCCCCGAAGCGCTTCCGTGCCTCCCATCCCTGGCGGATGGTGTCGGCGCGTCCCGCGAGCGCGGCGCCTACGGGCGCGCCGAGCCCCTTGGAGAACGACACCATGACGGTCTCCGCGCACTCCGCGAAGTCGGTCAGCGGCGTTCCGCTGGCCGCGGAAGCGTTCCAGAGGCGCGCGCCGTCGAGATGGACCGGCAGGCGGTGCTCCCGCGCGATGTCGCGCAGCGCGCGCATCCCGGCGAGCGGCGTGATGCGTCCTCCCGCGCCGTTGTGCGTGTTTTCGAGGCAGACGAGGCTCGCGCGCAGAACATGGGGTGACGGTGGCCGGATGGCGCGCCGCAGGGAGTCGGCATCGATCACGCCCTCGTCACCGCGCACTGGGCGCACCTGCACGCCGCAGAGCGCCGCCGCGCCGGCGAACTCGTAATGCACGATGTGCGCGCCCTCGTCGAGCAGCACCTCCGTGCCGCGCGCCGCGAGGAGCCACAGCGCGACCTGGTTCGCCATCGTCCCGCTCGGAAAGAACAGGGCGCGTTCCTTTCCCAGCAGCGCCGCGACCCGGTCCTCGAGTCGCCGCACGGTGGGATCGCCATCCAGCACGTCGTCGCCGACCTCCGCCTCCGCCATGGCGCGCCGCATGGCGGGCGTCGGACGGGTGACGGTATCGCTTCGCAGATCGATTCGCATGGAGCGGGAATCTGCGCCCGTCGGGCGCGAGACGGAAGATGAGGATCGCGCGAGCGACGAAGTGGTCAGCGGTCAATCGTAGGATCTCGCCGATCGGATGACGACGATGATGCGTCACCGACCCCCGCTGCCAAACCAACCTTCAGGCCACCCGAGCGCGTACCGGTCCCTCGAATGTCTCGCGCTGACGCCGCCGTACGCGCCGCAACTCGTACACCTGAGCTACTTCGCCACCGAGCACGAAGATCAGCGCGGCGTAGTACACCCAGAGCACCACGATCACCACGGCGTACAGCGTGCCCGTGTACAGGGAACCCGGACTGAACTGTGCGATGAAGGCGGCGAAGACCGTCTTGGCCACCTCGAAGCTCACGCTCGCGAAGAGCGCGGCGATCAGCGCCGTCTGCCAGCGCACGCGACGCTTCGGCAGATACTTGTACAGCGAATAGAACATCAGCACGATCACGGCGAACGCGATGAGCTGCCCGACGATCAGCTCCAGGCGCCCCATCACATCGCGCCGGATCCCGAGCTCCATCATGACCGGGATGAAGCGCGAGGACGCGATCGCGAGGTAGGCGTTGAGCCCCGAGTAGGCGACGATGAGCAGCGTCGCGATGACCGTGATCTTCGCGTCGAAGATCTTGCCGGCGATGATGCCGCGCTCCTGGTCGATGTCGAAAATCTCGCCGAGCACCGTGCGCAGCGATCCGAAGAGCCGCGTCGTGAACCAGACGAATCCGAGGGCGCTCCAGAAGCCGACGATGCCGCGCGCGGTGATGATGTCGGACAGCACGCGATAGATGCTCTCTTCCTCCGACCGCGAGATCCCGATCGGCAGCAGGCGTCCGATGAAGTCAGTCGCCTCGGCGGCCGACGCCGCGGCGGTCTGATTCAGGATGTAGGCGATGCCGCTGACGAGCAGGAGGACGAACGGGACGCCGGCGAGCATGATGTTGAAGGCGATGCCGCTCGCGAGGAAGAAGATGTTGTCCTCGCCGCTGTTGTCCCACACGCGCTTCGTGAAGTCACGAATCGTCCACGCGAGACGGATCGGGAGCGGGCGAATGGCCATGCGCGGTGAGGACGATCGCCGGCCCGGCGCGCCGATGGGCGCGCCGGGCCGGTCGCGTCAGACCGACTCGTCGTCGATCCCGTTGCTCGCTGGCGATGAGGAAGCCGGCGGCTTGGAAGCCCGGGCGCGGCGCCCGGCGCTCGGCGCCGGCTCCGGCCCCGCGTCGTACGCGGCCTTGGTCTCCGCGATCCGGCGCTCGAGCTCGTCGCGGGCGTCGTCCGCGGCGCGACGCCCCGCCTGCACCGCACGACTCACCTGCTGGCGCTTGAGATCGTGCGCCTGCCGCGCCGCATCGATGCGGTTCTCCACCTCGTCGCGCGCCTGCTGAAAGCTGTCGGTGACCGTCCCGGTGACATCGTTGGCCACCTTCTGCGCGCGTCGGCTCACCCGGCGGGCCTCGCGGCCCATCCGGCGGCGCATCTCCTCGCCCGTCCGCGGCGCGAACAGCAGCGCGACCCCGGCTCCGACCGCCAGCCCGAATAGAAATGAACCGACGCTGGTCTCGTGTCGCTCGATCACCACGTACGGGTCGTCGAAGTCGTATCCGCTCATCGTCGTCTCCTGTTCCGCTATCAAAGCTATCGATTCCGTTTGGCCTTGCCCTTGGCGGGGCGCGGCCGCGACGTCTCGGCGCGCTTGGCGGGCGCCGCCTTGGCGCGTGCCACCGCGGCCCCCTTCGCCGGATGCTCCGGCTTGCCGTTCGCGCCGAAGAACGACGCCAGTTCCGCGCGCACCTCCTCGACCGGCAGCCCCAGCAGCTTCGCCGTGCGCTCGTACTCTCCCCCCGTCGAGGCGAAGGTCCGCAGCACCAGCTGCCGCCGGGCATCCGCCACGCTCGAGCCCACCTGTATCGTGAGGCTGGCGGGCACCTCGCTGCTCGCGCGCATGTGACGAGGGATGACGTCCTCGGGTCCGATCACCGGCCCACGCGACATGATCACCGCGCGCTCCACCGCATTCTTCAGCTCGCGGACGTTGCCCGGCCAGTGGTACGAGAGGATCCAGTCCCAGGCCGCGTCGTCGAAGCCCGTTACCGTCTTGCCGTTCTGCTGCCCGAACCGCGCCAGGAACTCGGTCGCCAGCAGCTTGATGTCTCCCACGCGTTCGCGCAACGGCGGGAGCACGATCTCGACGACCGCCAACCGATAGTACAGATCCTCGCGCAGCTCGCTGTCGGCGAGCGCCTTCTGGAGATCCTTGTTCGTGGCCGCGAGTACGCGGATGTCCACCGAAATCTCCTTCTTGCCGCCGAGCCGGCGGACCTGCCTCGACTCCAGCGCGCGCAGGAGCTTCACCTGGATGTCGGGCTCCATCTCCGCCACCTCATCCAGGAAGATCGTCCCGCCATCCGCCATCTCGAACGCGCCGGGCTTCTCGTTGGTCGATCCCGTGAACGCCCCCTTCTCGTGCCCGAACAGTTCGTTTTCGAGAATGTCCTTGGGGAGCGCCGCGCAGTTGAGCGCGAGGAACGGACCTTTCGAGCGCTCGCTCTTGGAGTGCATGGCACGAGCGACCAGTTCCTTCCCGGTGCCTGACTCCCCGAGGATCAGTACGCTCGCCGTCGACGGCGCCACCGCTTCGATCACCTGGTAGACATGCCGCATCGACTCGGACTGGCCGGTGAGCTCGCCGTAGTGCGTGAGCCTCTCGAGCTTCGACGACAGCTCCCGATTCTTGAGCTGCACCGCGAACTTGTCGAGTGCCTTCGGGATGAGCGCCTTCAGACGGTTGAGCTTCTCGGCGTTGAGCGGCTTCTCGATGTAATCGTACGCACCCTGCCGCATCGCCTGGACCGCGGAGTCGACGGTCGCCTGCCCGGTGATGATGATGCATTCGGTCGCTATCTGCTTCTCCTGGAGCGCCTTCAGCAGTGCGATCCCGTCGAGCTTGGGCATCTTGAGATCGGCGAGCACGACGCCGTACGTCGACTCGGTCAGGCGTTCCAGCGCTTTCTGACCATCCACGGCGACGTCGATCTCGTAGCCCTCGTCGCCAAGAATGGCGCTCAGGCCGTCGGTGATCGCGCGCTCGTCGTCTGCGATGAGAATCTTCGGGTGCTTCATGGTCTCCACGTGCGGGCGCTCACCGCGACTCGGCGGGGAACGCGACGATGGTTGCGTCCTGAGCGTGCACGAGGCCGATCCCGGCATCGGTGACGGCACGATCGACGTCCGGCGCGACGACGAGCGACCCGTCCGCTCCCTCTACCCGCAGTATGATCGCATCGCGCACGACGATCCGACAGACCACCCGTCGCGCGCCCGTGCAGGCGGTGATGAGCACGGCGGCGATCGCGAGCCGCGCCGATTCCGGCTCCGCCGACGTGACCGTCGCGGCGTCGCCCGCCACCTCGGCGAGCTCGAGATGGCCCCCCTCCGACCGCATGGCGGGCGCGAGCAGCCTCACAACCTGCCCGACCGTGGTCCGGACGTCCAGCGGTCGATGCGGACCACGCGCGAGCGAGATGAATGCCTCGGTGAGCCCCGTCAGCACCTCGAGTTGCTCGGCGGCCGAGCTGGCGAACGGCACGACCCACGACGCCGCCGCTCCCGGCTTCTCCGCCCGGGCCCGCACGACCTCAAGGTTCAGCGCCACCCCGTTGAGCGCTCCGCGCACCTCGTGCGCGGCCCGATTCGCCAACGCGCGCAGCGTCTCGAGCCAGAGCCGCTCGAGCTCCGACCCGTCCCGGGTCTCGTGTACGACCATGTCCGTCGCCCCAAGCATCGAGGATGCTCCAGGGTTCTCAGTCACTCAGCGTCGCGTCGTCCGGCGCCGCTGCGACGGCCGGATGGGCTCCCTCGGGCGCCGGATGGTGGAGCTCCGGCACGTTGACGTGCCGCGCAACCGCGTCCGCCGTGCCACCCACCGCGAGCTGCTTGAACAGAAACTCGAATTTCGCATCGTACGCGCGCGCCAGCCCCTCCTTCACGTCGGCAGGAAGCTCCCACAGCTGTCGCTTGAACGGACCGAGCGCCTTCTTGCGCGTCTTGTAGAAGAACTGTTCGTCGGTGTCGCTCGCCTTCCGTTCGTCCTTCGCGTTCGCCGTCAACCACGCGTAGATCTCCTTCCGCAGCGCCGGCGGCAGGTGATCGTAGCACATGTTCTGGAAGTTGGTCGCGAGGTGGATCTCCGCGGTCTCGACACGAGGGAACTGGTCGAACGCCTCGTCGGGGAGCGTCGATGCCCCATGTTGCACGGCGCCCGCGAGCCCGTACTCGTCGCGCGCGACCCTGGACAGCGTATCCAGTGTGCCGAAGTCGATCTTCACGTCGGCGATCGATCCATCGGGGAGCACGACGCCGCCGTGCGACGTTCCCGACTGCACGCTGATCTTCGAGATCCCCTCCTGCTCCGGCGCCTGCCGCCGGCGCGTGCGCTCGAATCCATCCATGAACGCGCGCAGCTCCTCGACGGTGCTGTTCTGCGTCCCCACCTCACCGATCTCCCCGCCGAGCGAGATCGTGAGCCCCTCCGGCTCCTGCTCGCGCACGTACTGCAACAGCTCGACCGCCACTTCGTAGTTGAGGCGCTGCTGTTCGTCGAGCGAGGGCTTCGAGAGATCGACGAGGGTCGACGTGTCGATGTCGATGTTGTAGAAGCCGGCCGCGACCGCCTCGCGCACGAGCTGACGCACCGAATCGACCTCGGCCTCGGCGTTCGCGGCGTATTTCTTCGCGTTGACCTGGAAATGATCGCCCTGTATGAACACCGGGCCGCGGAAGCCCTCGCGCATCGCGGCCGCGAGCATGACGCTCACGTACTCTGCGGGTCGCTGGGCGGTGTAGGCGATCTCGGAGCGCGCGATCTCGAGGATGAACGCGCCCGCGTTCAGGCGCGTCGCCGTCCGGAAGATCGCCCGTGCCGTGTCGTACGCCATCGCCCGCACGTTCATGGCGGGGACGGTGAATCCGCCCACCTCGCCGCGGCCGCGCGCGAGATACAGTTCGTGGATCGACGCCGGGCGCACCCCGACCGCCTGTCCGATCTCCCAGATCAGCCACCGCGCGAGCTGGAGCTCCGCCCCCTCACCGAAGACCGCGGCGCGGACCAGCTCGTCCATGGCAGGCGATGCGAGCGGCTCCTCTCGGCGGACGATGACGCGATCGCCCTCCTCGACGGCGATCGCGCCGGCGAAAAGTTCGACCAGGGTGTCGAGCGGGTCGTGCATGATCAGTCCCCCTGAAAAGCCTCGGCCCGGCCGGCGGCTGCATGAGGCCCGGCGACTGGCGAGCGTGATGAGGTCAAGGTGGTCCGGCGGGTAGAGCGTCGCAAGAGCGTGAGGCTAAACGGACCATTGCGGCCCGGGCTTTGGTAGCAGATTCCATTCCCGGCGCGCGGCATCCGCATCCGGCCGCCCCAACATCGCGTACGTGAACTGCTTGCCGAGCTCCACGCCGGGCTGGTCGAGTGGATCGACCCCGTAGAGCACGCCGGCATACACCGTCGCGATCTCCAGCAGCATGATCAGCCCGCCGACGTGCCAGGCATCCACGCGGTCGAGATGCATGGTCATGTTCGGCCGGCCCCGCCGCGCTAGCGCTCCCGCCGTCGCCTGCCGCTCGATGTCGAGCAGCTCGCCCAGTGAATGGCCACCCAGGTATCCGAGCTCCCGGATCTCCCCGTGCAGCGCCGGAATCTCCACATCGCGCTTTCGCTCGCCGACCGAGATGAAGGTGACCGTCTTGTCCACCGGCCCCTCCATGAACAGCTGCACCTGGCTGTGCTGGTCGGTGGCGCCGAGCGCGGCTATCGGGGTGGGGCCGACGGAGATCCCGTCGGAGCGCAGCTTGCCGAGGCTCTCCGCCCACAGCTGCACGAACCACGCGGCGAAGTCGCGCAACGCATCCGAGTAGGGCATCAGGACCTGCATGCGCAGCCCGTGTCGGGTGTCGGCCAGCCACTGGAGCGTCGCGAAGATCCCAGCGGGATTCCGAGCCAACTCCGCGGTCTCGCAGCGGCGCATCAGGTCTGCAGCACCCTCGAGCAGCGCGGCGGTGTCGATTCCAATGAGCGCAGCCGGGAGGGTGCCGACCGGCGAGAGGACGCTGAACCGGCCGCCGACGTTCGGCGGGATGTCGAACGCGGGGATACCGTCGTCGCGCGCGATGAGGCGGAGTGCCCCCTTGGTGGGATCGGTGATGAACGCCAGATGCCGGCGCAAGTCATCGACGGCCGCGTCCGCGAGGCGCTGCCGGACGACGAGATACTGCGCCATCGTCTCGGCGGTCCCGCCGGACTTCGACGTGACGAGGAAGAGCGTCTCACGAAGCTCGAGGCCGTCCAGCAGCGTACCGATCGTCGCCGGATCAACGTTGTCGAGCACGTGCAGTCGCGGATGACCGGCGCGATGTGCCTCGCCGAACACGTTCCACAACGGCGGGCGCAGCGCCGTGCGGAGCGCGATCGGACCGAGCGCCGAGCCGCCGATCCCGAGCACGACGACGTCACGGTACTGCCCGCGCACCCGCTCGGCGAAGCGCGTGACCTGCTCGTGCAGCTCGCGATGACCGGGAAGGTCCAGAAATCCCAGGGTGCCGGCGGCGTGGCCGCGCTGAAGCGCGGCGTGCGCGTCGTGAAAGCGGTCCGCACCCTCGCGAAGCTGCGGCTCCTCGATGCGTGTGGACGTCGGGCCGGCCATCATGTTCGAGTAGTCGATGCGCAACGCCATGTCAGTCGATCCGCACGGTGAGGCCGTCGAAGGCGGGCGAGACTCCGCGAGGGAGCTCCGCCTCGAGGTCGGCGTGAAAGTTGTCGTGCGTGAGATGTGTCAGGTACGTGCGCTCGGCCCCCACCTCCTCGGCCACGCGCAAAGCCTCGGGAACGCTGAGGTGGGTCGGGTGCTCGGTGCGGAAGAGTGCGTTGATGACGAGCACTTTCGCACCACGGAGCCGTAGCACGGCGTCCTCTGGCAGCGCCTTGGCATCGGTCACGTAGGCGAGCGATCCGATCCTGAACCCGAACACCGTCACGTAGCCGTGCGGCACTTCGACGGGCGTCACGTCGATCCCGCCGATCGACACCGTCATCCCCGCCGTGAGCGGCCGCGCACGTCCCTCGGGCTTGGAGGTCCCGGGGATCGGACGGATGTTTTCGTCGAAGATGTACGGAAACTTGGCGGCGAGCCGCTCGAGCGAATCGGCCGGCCCGTACATGGGAAGCGGTGCATCGCCGCGCCGGACCGAGATCGCGCGCAGGTCGTCGATCCCGTGCGTGTGATCCGCGTGATCGTGCGTGAACAGAACGGCATCCACACGGTCGACGCCGGCGGCCAGGAGCTGGAGTCGAAGCTCGGGAGGCGTGTCGATCAGCAGGCGCGTGCCGTGATCCGTCTCGAGCAGCGCGCCCACGCGGGTCCGCCGGTCGCGCGGATCCGGCGACCGGCAGACGGCGCACCCGCACCCGATCTGCGGCACCCCGAAGCTCGTGCCCGTCCCGAGGAAGGTGAGCTTCACGCCATCTCGACCTTGAGCAGGTTGGTGGTGCCCGGCGTGTCGAACGGCACGCCGGCCGTGACGACCACCCTTTGCCCTGTTCGCGCGAGCCCGAGCCGGCGGGCCGCCTCCAGCCCGCGCTTCACCATGGCGTCGTAGCTGTCGGTGTGCGGCACGAGCTCGGGGATGACCCCCCACACCAGCGCGAGTTGCCGGTGCGTGCGCTCGACGTCCGTGAGCGCGAGGATCGGAATGTCGGGCCGGTGCGCGGCGACGATCCGCGCCGTCGATCCACTCTTGGTGATGACGATGATGAGCGGCGCATCGAGCATGCGGCAGGCGGCGACGGTCGCGGCGGCGATCGCGTACTCCGTCGGCAACGTCTTCCCCTCCCGCTGGCGCCGCTCGTCTCGGTGGTGCGGCATCGGCGGATGCGATTCGATCTCGACGATGATCCGTCGCATCGCTTCCACGGCGAGCCGCGGGTAGGTGCCCGTCGCGGTCTCCGCCGAAAGCATGACGGCATCGGTCCCATCGAGAATCGCGTTCGCCACATCGCTGGCCTCGGCGCGCGTCGGCCGCGGGTTCTCGACCATCGATTCGAGCATCTGCGTCGCGGTGATGACCGGGCGCGCCTTGCGGTTCGCGAGGGTTATGATCCGCTTCTGCGCGATCGGCACTTCCTCGAACGGCAGCTCCACACCAAGGTCGCCCCGCGCAACCATCACGGCATCGCTCACATCGAGAATGCCGTCGATGTTCTCGAGCGCGACGTCCTTCTCGATCTTCGCCACGACCAGCATCTCGCGTGGGATGAGCTCCCGCAGGGCGCTGATGTCCTCCGGCCGGCGGACGAAGCTCAGCGCGAGGTAGTCCAGTCCGCGATCCACCGCGAACGCGGTGTCCGCCAGATCCTTCTCCGTGATCGACGGCGCCGAGACGTGGATCCCCGGCAGGTTCATCCCCTTGTGGCTGCGCAGGGGACCGCCGTGCACCACGCGCGAGGTCACCCGGTTGCCCTCGACGTCGAGGACCATGAGCTCGAGCAGCCCGTCATCGAGGAGAATGCGGTCGCCCTCGTTCACGTCCTGCGCCAGCGTGTCGTAGGTGACCGGCACTTCCTCCGCGCGTGCCTCGCGCTCGGGGACCAGCACGACGTCGGCACCCGGCTCGAGGTGTCGCGGTACGGTCAGCTCGCCGATGCGGATTTTCGGCCCCTGCAGGTCGCCGAGGATCGCCACCGGCTTTCCGACCTGTTGCGACAGGTCGCGCACCATCGCGATGACCGCGGCGTGCTGGGTCTGCGTCGAATGGGAGAAGTTGATGCGCGCTACATCGAGCCCCGCCTCCATCAGGCCACGGAGGACTTCCGGAGCACTGGTGCTGGCGGGGCCAAGCGTGCAGACGATCTTCGTGCGCGGGTGTCGGCGGCTGCTCACGGTGTCGAGGTCGGACGTTCGGGTGGAGCGCTACTTCGCCGGCGCCAGATCGCGTCCTAGCGCACGGACCTTGCCCTGCAGCCCGGCCAGCAATTCATCGAACGACGCCTGGAAGGACGCCAACCCGTCGGTCAGAAGCTGATCTGTGACGTCGCGCATCGAGATGCCAGTCGCCTCGAGCGCGGCGATCGCGCCGTCCGCGGCGGCCACGTCCACATCCACCGTGCGGCGGACGACCCCGTGATCCCGGAACGCGTCGAGCGTCTGCGGGGGCATCGTGTTGACGGTCTCGGGTCCGATGAGCTCCTCGACATAGACCACGTCGCGGTACTCCGGGTTCTTGGTGCTCGTGCTCGCCCACAGCGGCCGCTGTGGGCGCGCGCCGCGCGCCTGGAGCGCCTCCCACCGCGTCCCGGAGAATTGCTCCTGGAACAGGCGATACGCGCGCTTCGCGTTGGCGATGGCCGCCCGTCCGCGCAGCGCCAGGAGCCGCTCGCGCTCCTCCGACGAGGCTGTGGCCGCACGAGCCTCGAGGCGCTTGTCGATTTCGGTGTCCACGCGGCTCACGAAGAAGCTCGCGACCGACGCGATGCCGGCGGCCGACTCGCCGCGCCCGACCCGCTCCTCGAGCGCCTGCAGGTAAGCGTCTATGATCGAGCGATACGCGTCGATGGAGAACAGCAGCGTGATGTTGACGTTGATTCCTTCGGCGAGCAGACGGCGCACCGCGTGCGCGCCCTCGGGCGTCCCCGGCACCTTGATCATCACGTTGGGACGGTCCACCGTGCGCCACAGCCGCCGCGCCTCGACTATCGTCGCCTCGGCATCGTGAGCCAGAGCTGGCGAGACCTCGATCGAGACGTAGCCATCGTGTCCCCGCGAGTCATCGAAGACCGGGCGGAAGAGGTCGCACGCGCTGCGCACATCCTCGGTGGCGACGAGCTCGAACAGCGCCCCCGCATCCAGCCCCTCGGGCGCGGCGAGCAGCTGATCGTCGTACTCGGTCCCCTGGGCCAGCGCCTTCTCGAAGATCGTCGGGTTCGATGTCATGCCGGCAAGGGCATCCTCGCGAATCAGGCGCGCGAGCTCGGAGCCGGAGAGGAAGCCGCGATCGATGAAATCGAGCCAGATCGACTGGCCTGCGGCGTGAAGCTGGCGCAGCGGGTTCATGGGCATGCCAGGCACGGGGCGAAGGGTCCAGGCGTGGCAGCGAGCGAGTCCCGCGGCCACCGCTCGCGCGCGTCACGCGCGAAGCCGCTCCGTGGCAATCTAAACCGATCGGGAAGCCGGAGTCAGCGCGCCACTCGGGACGCCGGGCTCGCGCGATGTTCAGGACGCCGGGGCAGCGCGCAACGGCTACCCGCGCTTCGTCCAGACCGCCACGACGCCGCAACGCGCGGCAGTGCCGCCGAACTCGAGCGGGACGTTCGAGGGCCCCTTGTAGATCTCGACCCCCTCGATGGCGCTCACGTCGAGCTCGAAGATCGTCGCCGCCGTCGCCTGCCGCGTTCCGTCGAGATATACCGTCGCCGGACACCGTCCCCCCAGGGCGGCGGCACGCGACATCTCGATGTACGTCTGCCCGCGCATCGCCCCGATCACCTGCACCCCGACGACGCTGGAGAGCACCTCCTGCACGCGAACGTGGCCATGCATCTCGATCTGCTCCCTCGTCACGAAGGTACCGCCGAGGCCGCGCCGCCGCCGGTACTCGTAGTCGGCGAGCAGCCCGGCGCCGACCGGCGCGCGCTCGACCTCGACTTCCACCGTCGACATCGCGGCGGCGTTGGGCTCCATCACGACGTTCGCGAACACTTCCTCACCGTCCTGCACGTGGAAGAGTCGCGACTCGACCGGGGCATAACCGATCCGCGCGGCGCGCACCGCGAAGCGTCCCGCCGTCGGAAGCGTCAACGTGAACGCCCCGTCGTCGCGCGTGATGAACGGGATGCCGACCCGGTCGCCAGCCTCGTTGATGAGCATCACGGAGGCGCGCTCCACCGCCCGGCCGTTGCCGGCCTCGTGAACGGCACCACGGATGACCTGCCCGCGCAGCGGATGCGCGATTCCGGCGAGCAGCAACACGACCAGGAGTCGAACGAGCACGGTGGGCACCTGCGTGACCGTGGAGGTGATGAGCGAATGCTGAGTGGGGTGCAGGCCGCACGCAAGAGCATCTAGCTTTACGTCGTGCCTCGCACACGACGGGGCGATCCCAGGAGAATTCCAATGACGCGAACGTTGACATGGCTGGCCCTGCTGCTCCTTCCGGCGAGCGCTGCCTGCTACGGAGGAGGTGACGTGGAACGCACCGGCGCCGGCGATACCACCGCGATCGGGCAGCGGCTCGCGAAGTACACGACCGTCCGCCTCACGACCGATCTCTCGACCCTGTCCGAGCAGGAGCGTCGCATGATCCCGATCCTGATCGACGCCGCGCGCGAGATGGACGCGATCTACTGGACCCAGGCGTACGGTCCGCGGGATTCCCTGCTCGCCACGCTCGACGATCCGCGGCTCCGGCGCTTCGTCGAGATCAACTACGGGCCGTGGGACCGGCTCGCCGGCAACGAGCCATTCGTCCCGGGCGTCGGTCCCAAGCCGCTCGGCGCCAATTTCTATCCGGCGGACATGACGAAGGAGCAGCTCGAGGCGGCCGCGTCCGCCGCATCGGACGGCGGCGAGGCGCTGCGCAGCCTCTACACGCTGGTCCGTCGCGACGCCGCGGGACGGCTCGTGGCACTTCCCTACCATGAGGCTTTCCGAGAGCCCAACGAACGCGCCGCGGCGAGGCTGCGCGAAGCCGCGGCGCTCGCCGAGGATCCCGGCCTCCGGCGCTATCTCGAGTTGCGGGCCACCGCGCTGGTGACGGATGACTACCAGCCGAGCGACCTCGCCTGGCTCGACATGAAGGACAACACGATCGATGTCGTGATCGGCCCGATCGAGACGTACGAGGATCAGCTCTTCGGCTCCAAGGCGGCCAACGAGGCGTTCGTCCTGGTGAAGGACCGCGAGTGGAGCGGCCGGCTGGCCCGTTATGCCGCCATGCTACCCGACCTGCAGCGTGGACTACCGGTGCCCGCCGAGTACAAGCGCGAGACACCCGGCACCGACTCGGAGCTCAACGCCTACGACGCCGTCTACTACGCGGGCGACGCCAACGCCGGCTCCAAGACGATCGCGATCAATCTCCCGAACGACGAGGAGGTGCAGCTCCGGAAGGGCACCCGCCGCCTGCAGCTCAAGAACGCGATGCGCGCCAAGTTCGACCGCATTCTGGTCCCTCTCGCCGGCGAGCTGATCGTCGACGAGCAGCGGCGTCACATCACGTTCGATGCCTTCTTCAGCAACGTCATGTTTCACGAGGTGGCACACGGGCTCGGGATCAAGAACACCCTCGACGACCGCGGCACCGTCCGGGAAGCGCTACGCGAGCTCGCATCCGCGCTCGAGGAAGGCAAGGCCGATTTGCTGGGGCTCTACATGGTGACGACGCTTCACGGCCGCAACGAGCTCGGCGACCAGCCGCTGATGGACAACTACGTCACCTTCCTCGCCAGCATCTTCCGATCGATTCGCTTCGGCGCCTCGAGCGCGCACGGCCGCGCCAACGCGGCGGCGTTCAACTTCATGCACGAGCGCGGCGCGTTCGCGCGGGACGACACGACCGGCCGGTGGCGCGTCGATGCGGCGAGCATGCAGGACGCGATGAACGCGCTCTCCGAGCAGATCCTCCGCTTCCAGGGCGACGGCGACTACGAGGGCGTCGCGCGATTCGTGGAGCGGTACGGGACGATCGGTCCGGAGCTGCAGCGGGATCTCGACCGCCTGCGCGACGCCGGCATCCCCGTCGACATCGTGTTCGAGCAGGGCGTGGAGGTGCTCAACGCCGGATCTCGATAGCGCGCGTGACGGTGGCCGAGGGTCGCCCGACGGGCGCGACCAGCAACTCGAGCGTGTACGAGCCGGGCTCGAGCCGCTCGAAGTCGAGGACCACGGCGCGTGGGGTCACCCGCGATCCCACGCGCTCTTCCCATTGCAGTTTCAGTCCATCGAATTCGTCGGCCAGCCCAATGCGCTCGGCAAGCCGGCGCGCCCAGCCGACCTCGCCACGCGTGAGCGACAGGGTGACGAAAGTCTGTCGCGGCGCCTCGTCGGCGCTGTAGACCTCCCAGAAAACGCCGATGCGCTCGTCCGGGTGCAGCCGAGCACTCGACCGCGCGAGCGGCATCGCCTCATCGAGCGAACCGGGCAGTGGATCGCGCGGCTCGATGAGCAGCAGATCGGAGATCGCGACGGTCGCGTTCTCGCTCCAGGGCGGCCGAACGCCGAAGCGGGCGCGCGCCGCCTGACGCTCCGCACGCGCGAGCAGCTCGAGGCTCATCACCAACGGCCGTGCGATGGTCGTGGCGGTGATCGCTCCCCGGCGGCCGCTCGTCGTTCGTGAGCTGATGACGGGCGTGTCGTCCACGCCCGCCGAGAGCACGAGCGCGGCCTCCACATCCGCCATCCCGGGAAAGCTGTCCGACGGAACGCGCCAGGCCGCCACGACGCGCGCCGAATCCCCGCGCCGGAAGAGGGCCACCTGCTGCTCGAGCGCGTGAAACGCAACCGAGTAGGCGGGCGCGTACTCCGTGCGCGGATGCTCCGTCTCGAGGGTCCATGCGTCGCTCGGGATCGACGTCGCGTCGCGGACGAGCTCCCACGGCGGCAGCATCTCGCGACCGCCGCGCGCGGAGTGCGAGACCACCGACGGAGGCGCCATGCGCATGGATGACGGGCGCACGCGCTGCCACGATGCGGCGGCGCCGTAGCGCAGCAACAGCTCGCGCAGGTCATCGCCCCACGACACCCGTTCCGGCGAGCGGGCGTCCTCCGCGAGCCGGGCGAGCACGTGTCGCGTGAAGTGCTCCGACCTCCGCTCGTTGCCGGGAACCGACACGAACGGATCGGCGAGCTGCCAGAAGCGCCGCTCCATGTCCATCCGCGCCGCGGGATCCAGCCGACGGTACTCGCGGCGAGCGGTCGGCCCGAGGAGCACGGACAGATCCGTCCAGCGATCTCGCTCGTCGGCGGGCATCAGCGCCAGCGCATCATCGAAGAGGACCTCGGCCCGCGCGAACTCCGCGCGGGCGTGAAGGGCGTATCCCTCGAGCGCCAGGCACCACCACGGCTCCGAGGCGCACTCTTCCGCGACGCGCTCGGCCTCGTCGAATCGCCCGGCCTCGAGCAGATAGCGCACGTGCTGGCCGACGATCCATGGATCGTCGGAATGGGCCGAGCTCGCCGCCGCCAGCGTCCCGATGAGCGTGTCGCGGGCGTCGGCGACGCGTGCCGGCTCCTCCGGCGGCGACCACGAGCTGCCGCCCGCGTCGAACCAGAGGCAGAATCGACCCACGATCTCGTCGCAGCTGCTTCCGGATCGTGAGTGCCACGTCCACGGCAGGTGCGCCCAGCGCGTGTTCTCGAACCTCGCCTGCGCGGCCTCGGCGGCATCCCGCGCGTCCGCCGTATCCAGCCGCGCGATCTCGCTGGGATGCATGACGGGGCCGCCTCCGAGCACCGGGCCGAGCCCGGTGCAGGAGGTCGACATCGCGAGCACGTAAAGAAGGAGCGGGATTCGCATGCGGCTACAGCTCCATCGCGCGCATGAGCACCAGCGCGACGGCGTCCGCGCCCGGCGCACCATGCTCGTACAACAGGTCCAGGTTCTGGAAGAATGCTGCCAGCATCGCTGGCTCGGCCAGCAGACGTCGCGCGACATCATCGATCGCGGCGTCTGCCTCGGCGCCCACCCCGGTATCGGCTCCCGCTTCCGTAGCTGTCCCGGCGCCGTCCGTCCCGGCGCCGTCCGCCGCCCCTGCTCCCGCCGCTGAACCTGCAGATTCCACTGCCGTGCGCGCGAGCGCGCCCGCATCACGGAGCAGGGCGAGCGCTCGGCGCTCGGAGTCTGAGGCACGCACCTCCGCGTCATTCTCGAGCGGGTCCGCACCGAGCGCGTACGTCACCTGGTGCGCGACGGCGCGGAGAAATGGCCTCAATGCCGCCGTTGCGGTGAGCGCTGGCTCCGCGGACATGACCGGAGGATGCGCGCGGGGACCGCGGGAAGTCCAGATGTCAGCGGTCCAGATGTCAGCGGTCGAAATGTCAGCGGTCGAAATGTCGGCGGTCGAAATGTCGGCGGTCCGGGTGTCTTCGGTCCGGGTGTCTTCGGTCCGGATGTCTTCGGTCCAGATGTCTTCGGGCCAGATGTCGGCGGTTGACCGGACCGAGGCGAACGAGGCGCGGCGCCCCTGGCCCCGGCGCCGCGCCTCCCTGCTGATCCCCGACGGTCGCGCGGCGTCAGGCCATGACGGGCGACTCGGGAGCGATCCCGCCGCCGGGACGGGCGATGCCGTAGCGCGCCGCGATCGTGTGCACGTCGTCGGCCGACAGGACGTCGCGCTCGAGCAGCGCCTCGGCGATCCCCTCCAGCGCTTCGCGGTGTTCGGCGACGATCGCCTCGGCCCGCGCCGCCTGCCGGTCTATCAGCGCGCGCACGGCACGGTCGATCGAAGACTGGAGCTGTTCGCTCGCGTTGCCGCCCTGTGCCGTGGGATCCGCGCTTATGAGGCCGACCTCGTCGCTCATCCCGAACTCGGCGACCATCCGCCGTGCGACGCCGGTGGCCTGCACCAGGTCACTGCCGGCGCCCGTCGTCACCGAATCCGGACCGAGGCAGACCATTTCCGCGGCGCGTCCACCGAGCGCCTTCGCGATCACGCCCTCGAGATAGCGGCGCGAGTGCAGGTGGCGGTCCGCATCGGGAGCGAAATGCGCGGCGCCCAACGAGCGGCCGCGGGCCTCGATCGTCACCTTGTGCAGCCGGTCATCCGGGCAGGCGATGAGTCCGACCACGACGTGCCCAGCCTCGTGCAGGGCCACGAGCCGCCGTTCGTCCACTGAGATGACCACGCCGCTGCGAACGCGCCCGAGCATGCTGCGATCGCGCGCCTGCTCAAGGTGCGCATTCGTCACCTCGCGGCGATCCTCCTGCACGGCGATGATCGCGGCATCGTTGAGCAGACTCGCGAGCTCGGCGCCCGAGTATCCGACGGTGAGCGCGGCGAGTCGGTCGAGATCTACATCGGACGCGAGACGGCACTTCATGGCGTGGATGCGCAGGATCTCGCGCCGATCGCCCACGGTCGGCATGGCCACCTCGACGACGCGATCGAAGCGTCCGGGCCGGCGCACGGCGGGATCCAGCATGTCCTCGCGGTTCGTGGCCGCCATCCAGACCACGCCTTCGCTGCCCCCCATTCCATCCATCTCGACGAGGAGCTGGTTGAGGGTCGTCTCTTCCTCGCTCGTCCGGTTCGGCCGGCCGCGTCTGCCGCCGATCGAATCGAACTCGTCGATGAAGACGATACATGGCGCCTGCGCGCGCGCCTGCCTCGCCAGCGCGCGGACGCGACTGGCGCCGACGCCGACGTACATCTCGGTGAAGTCGGACCCCGAAGCGACGATCACGGGCACGCCGGCTTCACCGGCGGCGGCGCGGGCGAGCAGCGTCTTGCCCGTACCCGGTGGCCCGACCAGGAGAATCCCGCGCGGGCACTGGGCACCCATGTCGCGAAAGCGCTGCGGATCGGCGAGGTAGGCGATCACGTCGCGCAGATCGGCTTGCGCCTCCCGCGCGCCACCCACGTCCTTGAGCGTCAGGCGCCGCTCGATCGGCGTCGGCTTGAAGCGGCCGCCATTGCCGCGCCGTTGATGCACGACGAGGTACAACACGACGCCGCCGATCACAAGCACAAACAGGCCTGCCGCCGCCCGATTGGAGCTGTTGTCCGACCGCTGGACCTGCACGGCTGCACCAGCGGCGCCCCAGCGCTCCAGATCCTGAAGGGAGAGCACCCCGAGCGGCACGATGGTGGTCACCCGATCCGCCAGTCGGCCCTCGACCTCGATCGGTGTGCGCAGCGTCGCCGTCATGCGCGTGCCGCCCTCGCTCAGGGTGAGTTCCGACACTCCGCCGCCGGCCAGGGCGGACGCCACGATGGTGTACGCAACGCTCGGCGCGGCGGCGGATCTCGTTCGCTGCGCGGCGTTGATTCCAACGGCGATGATCGCGATCAGGACGGCCGCCGCCGCCGAGACGATCCAGAGCCGCGGTGGCCATTGGTCGCGCGTGGACGACCGGCGGAGTCGAGCGAGCCAGCCCGCGGGGCGCGATTCGGGTTGTACGGATTCGTTCTTCAAGAGACGACGACCTGCGAGGCTGGGCGCGACGACGATGTCGCGCCGCTCCCGGGATCGACGGAGGCAGAGGACCTGCAGCCAGCCGTGTTGGATCACCGGAAGCGTATGATACCTGTGCCGGCTCGATGGGTTCCGGCGCGAACATGGTGGGACGCGAAGCGCGCGAGGCGCTTCCGCGGGAGACGAGCCTTGTTCCCATGGGGCAACTGAGGCAAGGCGGCGGCGGTTGGAAAAAGATAAGGCGAGGACCGAAGGAGCGCTTTCGTCCGGAGAGCTCCAGAGCGCGCTCCTGGAAGGAAGGTCATCAGTAGCCGATCGCGGACGACGGCGCTCGCGAGCGTGCCGGGGACATCCGCGCGACCGGCCTCGAGCGCGCTCATCGATGACCCGGCACCCCTCCGAACCACCCCGCGACGCTGCTCGATTCGTATACATTTTCGTTGACGAATTCCCCTATCCTGAGTAGCTTTATCGGCATGCAGACGCCGTACATGCACGCAGTGGGGTTCCGGGGGACCCGGGGCGAGTTGCTCGCCTCCCTCAAGCGGGAACAGCCGCTGACTGTCCGGGAGCTCGCCGAGCGCTTCGGCGTCACACCCAACGGGCTGCGGCGGCATCTGAAGCTGCTCGAGGAAGACGGGCTCGTGCGTTATCAGCGTGAGGTCCGCGGGGTCGGCGGCCCGACGTTCGCGTACACCCTCACCGAGAACGGCGAGGCGCTCTTCCCGCGCGCGTACGACTCGGCACTCGAGGAGGCGCTGGAGTACGTGCGAGAGTCGCAGGGGACTGCCGCGGTGGCGACTGTGTTCGGACGGCACTGGGCACGTCTGGCGGAGCGGATGCGGCCGATGCTCGCGGCCCTTCCCCTCACCGAGCGGGCGCAGGCTCTCGCCGAAGCGCTCACGGCCGAGGGGTACATGGCCGAGTCCGGGACGAGCGCCGGCGGAACGACGATCCGTGAGCACAATTGCGCGATTCGCGGGGTAGCGGAGCGGCATCCGGAGGCCTGCGCGGCCGAGGCGGCGTTTCTGGAGGAGCTGCTTGGCGCGAAAGTCACCCGGCGCCTGCACATCCTGGATGGGTGCAACGCGTGCGAGTACACGATTCAGGAGTCGGAGAGTGCTCGCGAGGCGACGAGCGAAACGAACTGGACGAACGAGGAGCGGGCATGAGCGCGTCGGTCGAAGGGTTGGTCAATCGCGAGTACAGGCATGGATGGGTGACGGACATCGAGGCCGACGCCCTCCCGCCGGGCCTGAGCGAGGACATCGTCCGAGCGATCTCGGCGAAGAAGAACGAGCCGCCGTTCATGCTCGAGTGGCGGCTCAAGGCGTATCGCCGGTGGCTGACGATGCAGGAGCCCCATCACTGGGCGAACATCACGTATCAGCCCATCGACTATCAGGCGCTCAGCTACTATTCGGCGCCCAAGTCGGCGAAGCC